>NZ_JARFPL010000023.1:0-40303 GCF_029167205.1 Candidatus Methanocrinis alkalitolerans | reverse complement strand
CTGAGCTGGAAAAAATTAAGATCATGGTCTTGCCGAATGGAGAGAAGATGGCCACTGAGATATCCAAAAAACAGCGCGAAATCCTGGATGCTCTTCATATGTGTGCCTAAACGCTGGGGAGGTCAGGCTGGAACTGATGCTTGAGGCGGGATCCGCCTCCGGCGCCGGTGGGGGGGGCCTGAGACGCCGACTTCCCCGCACGGGGCGATATTTCTGATAAATTTATAAATATAAACGAATACTCCTGGCGGCGCCGAAAGTCCGACCGGCCGGAAGACCGCCGCGTGCTGGCCAGGAGTACCGGGGTCTCAGCCCGTCTGTCCCGATCGGCCCTGCGGGGTCCGCGAAGCCGGGAGGCGGGGGAGGGGCCGGCCGACGATCCCGCGCCGTGGAATCGCCGTGCGAAAGAGGGCGTGCAGGATTGGGGTCGCGTCGCAGGCTCTCTGGGTCCCTACCACACTGATAGGGTCCCCGGAGTTGTGCTCGATAGAACCAGAGCTAAATTCTGTCCTCTGTCTCGCTTTGCATCTCCTCTCTGGATATATAGGCACCTTTAACTGATCGGGTGTATGACGCCTCGGCGGGCGACGGAAAAGTCGTTAACTATCTAGTAGATTGCTTCAAAGCCGGTGGAGTACAGTTGCGGATTTCGGATTTAAAAGTATTATTATCTATATATTTTAACGAGTGCCCCGCAGCTCTACTGTGGGGTACGCCGTCGCAATTTGATTATAAATATATTTTTTAAAAAAATATGTGCTCGATAATTTTTTAAAGAATCTTTATGACAGCCGTTATGACCGCGATTAGCACTACAACAATTGCAGCAAGACGGTACCATGAGGAGTTCTCAATATTGTGAATTTTTGTCTGAAGCATGTGATGTTTGATAGTCTTTCTAGTGGTTTTTAGATTTCTGTTAATGAGAAAATCTAATATATTCATCATACCTCTGACTTTGCGATCAGTGGATTGTTCAACAGGTCTAATATCGTTTTTTTCACATAGTTCAGCCTCTTTCATTCCGCCTAAGAAATCAAGGGTAGATATGTCATTTAATGTAAATAGATTATACATTTTGCCTTTATCTCCGTGATCTACATATAATTTACCATATTCTGACTCGATTACGTCATCGAGATCTAATACAGAATTTATTCTGGGTGGTTTCTTTCCGAATAGTTCTTGATACCTTCTTTCAAGAATTTGTGGCCCATATGTCACCCCTTTAAAGTTCCATCCTACATATGTTCTATTAGGGTTGCGCTGGACATAATTATAAAATCCTAGGAGAACTGTTTCCTCATCGCCATCTAACGCAGAAAAAACCTGTGTATTTCGATTATTATATTCAGATATCACGATACAGGGAATCTTTATTGGATGTTTTGAGACGTCCGTACAGGCATAATGTAATAGAACGATATTATCCTTATTATCACAGAGATAGTGTAATTGATTGTCCATTTTAGTCCACCTATATTATAAAAATATCTTTCGCTTTCGTTAAGCCATAATTTTCTAAAGGTTATCAAATTAAGTATATAATCACATCCCCATCACTCGCTCCGCCGCCTCCAAAAGGTCGTGGACGACGTGGTCCCCCGACTCCATCCGCTCCCGGTCGAGGTAGAGGGCGGAGAGCCCCGCCTCCTTAGGAACCTCGTAGTCGAAGTAGCGGTGGTCGCCGATGTGAACCACCTCGTCAGGCTTCGCCCCGAGATGGCGGCAGAGGTCGAGGAAGGTCTCGGGGTAGTCCTTCACCTTTCCGAAGACGGAGGTGACGGATAAGATCTCCCGGAAGTGGTGCCTGTAGCTTCCCAGCTCGAACTCCACAAACTCCGTGGCGCCGTTGGAGGCGACTACGAGGTCGAATTTCTCCGAGAGGAGGCCGAGGACCTCCTCAGTCTCGGGGTAGAGCTCGACGTCGGCCCTGAACATCTCCAGGAGGTCGTGATGGGCGATATCTATCTCGAAGCGGTCGAGCCAGTGGGAGAGGTCGTACCACCGCAGGTCCCTCGTCCCGACGGACATGTACTCGTCGTAGACGATCCTTTGGGCCTCTTCCAGGCCGATGCCGTGGCGCCGGGCGTATAGGGAGGGGACCCCCTCCAGCCAGACCCGCTCGACGTACCGCGATGTGACGAGGGTCCCGTCCATGTCGAAGGATATGATCTTGATCATCTCTGCCCACCAACCTTTCCGGTTACTGGACCCTCGGCCTTGTTAAGCTTTTGCCGCCTCCGCCATTCCGCCTCCCTTCCCTACCCCCTCCCGCCATCCCTCCGCCGTCCCGTCAACATTTCCCGCCGTCCCTCCTCCGTTCCCTCCACCGTCCCTCCACCGTCCTGCGGGGTGCAGCCCCGATCCCCGGAGGCGGGCAGTGGAGCCGGGAGGCCGGGGGGCGGTCGCCGCCGCCCGACCCCGAAGCTATTTAAGCTATGGGGGAATCATGGGGGGCGAACCTTCCATGATGGAGAACGTCGTCCCCGCCCTCATACTCACCACCCTCGCTGGCCTCGCCACCGGGGTCGGGGGGCTCATAGCCTACTTCATCCCGAGGCCGGACATGAGGTACCTATCGGTCAGCCTCGGCTTCGCCACGGGGGTGATGATCTTCATCGCCTTCGTCGACCTGTTCTCCAACGCCAGGGAGGAGATTGGGGCGGGGTACGCGAACCTCTTCTTCCTGGGGGGGCTGCTGACGGTCTTCTTCCTCGACAAGGTCGTCCCCCACGCCCACATGAACGGCCGGGCTGACCCCCACTGCGACCGGCTCTACCGGGGCGGTATCATGCTCGCCCTGGGGATCGCGATCCACAATCTGCCCGAAGGGGCGGCCGTCGCCCTCGTCTCCATGGCAGATCTGAGCCTGGGCATACCCATCGCCATCGCCATAGCGATCCACAACATCCCCGAGGGTATCGCCGTCTCCGTCCCCCTCTACTGCGCCACCTCCGACCGGAAGAAGGCGAGCTTATACTCCTTCCTCGCCGGGATGGCCCAGCCCCTGGGGGCGATCCTGGCCATCCTCATCCTCATGCCGTTCTTAACCGACTTCGTCCTCAACGCCTCGATAGCCTTCGTCGCCGGGATCATGGTCATGATCTGCTTCGACGAGCTGATCCCCATCGCCAACTCCTACGGCGACGAGCACCTGACGAACGCCGGCCTCATCGCCGGGATCTTCGTGATGATGGTCGCCCTGGCGCTCTTCCAGTGAGTCGAGTTATGAGAAATCGGGGGGGTGGGGGACCCACGACGGAGGAGCTGACCGGTTGCGAAGAAATGTGGCATAATCAGCCGATTGATAATAGCAATTGATAACACGTGATAACCTTTATTAATCAGAACTCCATCTAACGGCGAAGAGGCGAGGATGACCTATTGTTTGATGGCGGTCTATAGGCCGGAGGGGACCATTGGTCGATCTGGGGCCGGCGGATCTGACGGGGTGTTCCGTTGATCCCGGACTGGATGAAGGAGACGGGAGGTGGATCCTTTGAGGCTCCGCCAGCCGTCGGGAGGGGGAAGAAGGCAAAGGCGAGCTTCGTCAAGAAGACGATCGACGGCGTCTTCAGATTCTTCCAGGAGGCGCTCGTCACCGAGTCCTTCACCAAGAAGGACGGCCTCCTCCAGAGCCTCGACCCCCGGGTGAAGATGATATCGATCCTTTCAATCGTCTTCGCCGTCTCGGTGACGGGCGACCTTCGCCTTCTTGCCATCGTCTACCTCCTCACCCTCCTCTTCGCCCGCCTCAGCAAGATTGGGATCGCCTTCTTCATAAAGAGGGTATGGCTCTTCGTCCCCTTCTTCGCCGGGGTGATCGTCATCCCCGTCATCTTCAACGTATTCCTCCCCGGCGACCCCCTGATACCGATAATGAACCTACCTCCAGATGCCCACCTGGGGCCCTTCGCCCTTCCCGACTCGATCTACATCACAGAGCAGGGGGTGATGACCGCCGCCACCTTCACCCTCAGGGTGGCGACGGCGGTCTCGGCGGTCGTCCTACTATTCCTCTCCACGCCGCAGCAGCTCCTCTTCAAGTCTCTCCGGTCCCTCCGGGTCCCCAAGGTCTACGTCCTCACCATGACCATGGCCTACCGCTATATCTTCCTCTTCATGGAGATGATAAGAGACCTTCATGTGGCCAAGAAGAGCAGGACGATAAGGAGCATGAGCCTCAGAGACGAGCAGAGGTGGGTCGGAGGGAGGATAGGCTACATGCTGATAAAGTCCCTGGACATGAGCGAGAAGGTCCACATGGCTATGGTCTCCAGAGGCTTCTCCGGCGACGTCCGGATCATTCACGACTATCATATTCGAAGGCGCGACAGCCTGGCAGCCGCTTTCGCCATCACATTGTCCCTGGCCCTCCTCCTCGCTTCCACAAATCTCCTCCAGCTATGAGGTTTAGAAGATGACGATCATATTCGATCTCAAGGACGTTTCATACTCCTACCTGGGAAAGTTCGAGGCCCTGTTGGGAATAAACCTCCAGATATCCCGGGGGGAAGAGGTCTCCCTCATCGGGTCCAACGGCTCTGGGAAGTCCACCCTTCTATCGATCATGGACGCCCTAATATTCCCCACCACCGGCGAGTTTCGAGCCTTTGGAGAGGAGGTGGAAGAGGATGTCTTCGATTCCCTCGCCGAGAGCGAATTTAGATCCTTCTTCAGAAAGAAAGTTGCCTTCGTCTTCCAGAACTCCGACGTCCAGCTCTTCAGCTCGACGGTCTACGACGAGATCGCCTTCGGCCCGCTGCAGCTCGGGATAGCGACAGAGGAGGTGGCCGGGAGGGTCGACGACGTTATGGGGCTCGTCGAGATCTCTAAGCTCAGGGATCGGGCGCCCCACACCCTCAGCGGCGGAGAGAAGAAGAAGGTCTGCATAGCCTCGGCCCTGGCAACAAACCCAGATGTCCTGCTGCTGGACGAGCCGACCGCGGGCCTCGACCCGAGAACTCAGCTCTGGCTTATAGAGCTATTTCAGGAGCTGGGGCGGGCTGGAAAGACGATCGTCGTGGCCACCCACGACCTGGACACCGTCGAGCATATCAGCAAGAGGGCGGTGGTGATCGGCGAGGACCACACCATAAAAGCCGACAGGAACTCCTGCGACGTCATCGGAGACCTGGACCTTCTCCTGGCCTCAAACCTGATCCACAAGCACATGCACCGGCACGGCTCCGTATATCAGGAGCATTACCACCCTCAGTACCAGGGCCACAAGAAGGTAAAGGTCTGATGGAAGAGACCTCGGCCGCTCCCGTCAGAGGGAGATGGCCGTTCCGTCTTACTCACAGCCTTCAATCCGCCGAGGGAAAGATGAAGCCGAATCGTTCGATCGTTCGTCTTGATGCTACGTGTGCTGTGCCGTGACGATTTAGTAATATTATAAAATAACATACTCTCGTTTTGTGTTGAAATAGATAGATTCTTATACTCCAGATCGCAACGTCCAGTCTGGTGATGTTATGCATATCCCTGACGGCTATCTTGGGCCATACACCTATATCGCCATGTGGATCATCATGTTCCCGATATGGATATACGCCGGGCGTAGGCTCAGCCGGGAACTCCGTACGAGGCAGGTGCCTCTCCTGGCTCTTGCAGCCGCCTTCTCCTTCGTCATAATGATGTTCAACCTCCCGATCCCAGGCGGGAGCACCGGCCACGCCGTAGGCGGGGCGATCGTGGGTATCGTCCTCGGCCCCTGGGCCGGGGTGATCGCCATATCTGTCGCCCTGATCCTCCAGGCACTGATATTCGGGGACGGCGGGATAACGGCGATAGCCGCGAACTGCTTCAACATGGCGGTGGTGATGCCCTTTGCTGCCTTCTACGTCTATAAGATTATAAGCGGAAGCTCCGCCATCGCCTCCCAAAAGAGGGTCGTCGCCTCGGCGATAGCAGGTTACGTCTCCCTCACCCTGGCCGCCGGCCTCACGGGGGTGATGTTCGGGATCCAGCCGCTCCTCCACACCGACGCCGGCGGGATGCCCCTCTACATGCCTTACGGCCTCAATATCGCCCTCCCGGCGATGCTGGCGGAGCACGTCCTCTTCTTCAGCTTCGTGGAGGCGATAGTCACTGCCCTGATCTTCGCCTACATCCAGAAGACCGATCCCAGCCTCCTTATGTACGACAGCCCTACGTCCAAGAGGCTGGCGAAGGGAGCCGCCGCCTGAGGTGATGATTCATGGATAAGTCGATAAGAAACATGGTCATAGGCCTTCTGATCCTGGTTGTCCTGGTGCCCCTGGGGCTCATCGCCACCGGAGAGACCTTCGGCGAGTGGGGCAACGAGGAGATCGAAGAGAAGCTGGGGTACGTCCCCCGGGGGCTTGAGGAGCTATCCTCCTTCTGGCAGAGAGCACCCCTCCCTGACTACGCCTTCGAGGGCGACGAGTCGACCGGTGGAGCCGTCATCGCGTACGTCCTCTCCGCCATCATAGGCGTCGTCCTCGGCGGCGGTCTCCTCTACTTCGCGGGAAAGAGAATAGCAAAGGACTAGATCAGATCGACCGGTCCGTTCCATGCTGGGGAGGGGGACAGATCCCATCCAGAGAGGATGGCCCTCTGCCACCCGTCCCTTTTTCTTCCTCAGTCTTCATGCAATCTCTTCCTCGCCCTCTACCTTGCCCCATCCACGTCCTCCGCCGCCTTCTCGACGGCCCGGGACCCCTTCTTTCGTAGCTCCCCCGAGAGCTTCGCATAATGCCTCATGGTGTCGGGGGTGACGGAGGGGCCCACATCCTCCAGGGCGGCGAGGAAGTGGCTCTTTCTCACCTCGACGGCGTTCATATCCTCCCGGAGGGCGAGCCTCCCCGCCTTCCTGCATATAGAGGCGATGTCGGCCCCCGTATACTCCTGGGTCTTCTCGACGAGTTCATCGAGATCGACGTCATCGGCCAGGGGCATCTTCCCGGTGTGGACGGCGAAGATCTTCTTCCTCGATGCGGCGTCTGGGACCGGGACCATGATCAATTCGTCAAACCTTCCGGGCCTCACCAGGGCGGGATCGATTATGTCGGGGCGGTTGGTGGCGGCTATTACGACGACGCCCCGAAGCTCCTCCATCCCGTCGATCTCGGAGAGGAGCTGGTTTACTATCCTCTCGGTGACGTGGGGCTCCCCGGCACCGCCGCCCCGGATGGGGGCGAGGGAGTCGAGCTCATCGAGGAATACTATTGCAGGGGCCACCTGCCGCGCCTTTCTGAAGATCTCGGCGATATGCCGCTCGCTCTCGCCGTACCACTTCGAGAGGATCTCGGACCCCTTCGTCGTGATGAAGTTGGCGTTGGACTCGTTGGCGACGGCCTTGGCGAGGAGCGTCTTTCCCGTCCCCGGCGGGCCGTAGAGGAGGACGCCCTTGGGAGCGTCGATACCGAGCCTCCTGAAGTTCTCGCCGTAGACCAGGGGCCACTCGACGGCCTCGACGAGGAGCTGCTTCACCTCTTCAAGGCCGCCGACGTCGGCCCAGGTGACGTTCGGCACCTCGATGAGGATCTCCCGCAGGGCGCTGGGGGAGACTTCGTGGATCGCCGACGACAGGTCGCCCCTGGTAACCACCAGCTCTTCGAGGATCTCGGCAGGAATCGTCGGCAGGTCGAGGTCGATTTTTGGGAGGACCCGCCGAAGGGCGTTCATCGCCGCTTCCCTCGTGAAGGCGGCGATGTCGGCTCCGACGAAGCCGTAGGTCAGCTGGGCGAACTCGTCGAGGTCGACGTCCTCGGCCAGAGGCATCCCCCTCGTATGGATCTGGAGGATCTCGCGCCTCCCCTCGAAGTCGGGGACCCCTAGCTCGATCTCCCGGTCGAACCTCCCCGGCCTTCTGAGGGCCGGGTCGACGGCGTCGGGCCTGTTCGTCGCCCCGATGACGATGACGTTCGTCCTCTCTTTGAGGCCGTCCATGAGGGATAGGAGCTGGGCTACCATCCTCCGCTCCATCTCCCCGGCGACCTCCTCTCTCTTGGGGGCGATGGAGTCGAGCTCGTCGAGGAATATGATCGCAGGTGCGTTCCTCTCCGAATCCTCGAAGACCTCTCTTATCCTCTTCTCCGACTCGCCGTAGTACTTGGAGACGACCTCGGGGCCGTTGATCGAGGCGAAGTGGGCGCTGGACTCGTTGGCGACGGCCTTCGCCAGCATAGTCTTCCCCGTCCCCGGGGGGCCATGGAGGAGGACGCCCCTGGGGGGGTCGATCCCCAGCCTCTCGAAGAGCTCCGGATGCTTGAGGGGGAGCTCGATCATCTCCCGGACCCTCTGGATGGCGTGCTTCATCCCCCCCAGATCCTCGTAGACGACCTCCGCCGCCTGCCGGGCGTCGACGGCCCGGGCGATCAGCTCGATCTTCGTATCGGCAGATATCCTCACCATAGTCCCCGAGGGGACGGTGGAGAGGACCCTCATCTTCACCTCTCCGAAGCCGAAGGCCGAACCCCTCTCGGGCCTCTTGAAGATCTCGTCGAACATCGAGTCCTTCCCAGAGGCTTGCGCGCTCGCCGGCCGCCGGAGGGTGGTGGTGGAGATGATGTCCCCCTTGGAGACGGGCCTTCCCGAGAAGACCTTCGTCAGGGTCTCGCTGGGGATATCGATCTGGATCCCGCGACCTACGGGGGCGAGGGTCACCTTCTCCGCCGGGGACCACTCGGCCTTCGAGACCTCGACGAACTGGCCGATGGAGGAGCTGGAGTTGGACCTGATGAGGCCGTCCATCCTGACGACTTCCATATCCTCGTCGGTGGGGTAGGCCTTAGCCGCGAGGGCGCTGGTGGGCTTTCCGCCCTTTATGTTCACCACGTCGTACTCGACGAGCCCCAGGTCGGCCATCTGCCGCTCGCTGATCCGCACGATCCCCTTTCCCACGTCCCTCTGGTCAGCCTCTATGATCTTCAGCCGGATGGATTCGGAGTCGGTCATCTCTAAAACACCCTCTCGACCGCTATTTATGGACGAGTTTCTAGTTAAGTATTCTCCTCATTCGACGACGGCAACGTATTTTGAAGACGGATTAGCTCTATTAGAACCCGAAGAGCCCAGCTCTAAAACCGCCTCAACTTCGGGGACGAAGAATATATCATCCCTACCTATTAGAACTATAGAACCGATTTCGTCCCGAAGAGCTTGTAACGGATGAAGGCGGAATAGATTTACAAAGAGAGATCGAGATGGTGATGATATCATGACCCTCCAGCCCAGAAAGCTCCTCGTCCCCGCCCTCCTCTTCCTTTTTGCCCTGGTCTATCTGAACGCCCCCCAGGGAGGAGGTAGAGACCTTCCCATCGACCTGATCGAGCTTCCGCCGGGCTTCGAGATCGAGGTCTACGCCGCCGACGTTCCCGGCGCCCGGTCCCTCGCCCTCGGCGCCGAAGGGACGGTATTCGTGGGGACGCGGTCTCAGGGGAGGGTATACGCCATAAGAGATGAGGACGGGAACGGCCGGATCGATCCCGGCGAGGTCTTCGTCATAGCCGAAGGGCTCGACCTTCCCAACGGCGTCGCCTTCCGGGACGGGTCGTTGTACGTCGCCGAGGTGAGCCGGATCCTCAGGTTCGACGGGATCGAGGCGAGGCTGGGGGATCCGCCCGTGCCCATAGTCGTCAAGGACGACCTCCCGAGGGAGAGGTCCCACGGCTGGAGGTTCATCGCCTTCGGCCCCGACGGCAAGCTCTACGTCGCCATCGGCGCCCCCTGCAACGTCTGCGACCCCGGCGACCCCTATGCCACCATCACCAGGATGGACCCCGACGGCGGAAACTTCGAGATCTTCGCCCGGGGCGTCAGGAACACCGTCGGCTTCGACTGGCACCCCGGGACGGGGGAGCTCTGGTTCACCGACAACGGCCGCGACTGGATGGGGGACGACCTCCCTCCCGACGAGCTGAACCGGGCCGCTGTGGCGGGGCTCCACTTCGGCTTTCCCTTCTGCCACGCCGGAGTACCCGACCCCGCCTTCGGCGCGTCGAGGGGTTGCGGCGAGTTCGTCTCCCCGGAGATGAAACTGGGACCCCACGTCGCCGCTCTCGGGATGAGGTTCTATTCGGGGACGGCCTTCCCGCCGGAGCGCCGGGGCGCGATCTTCATCGCCGAGCACGGATCCTGGAACCGGGCCGACCCCATCGGCTACCGGGTGACGACCGTCAGTCTCGAGGACGGGAGGGCTGCTGGCTACGACGTGTTCGCCGAGGGGTGGCTCCAGGGGAGGGAGGCCTGGGGAAGGCCTGTGGACCTTATGGTGATGGACGACGGGTCCCTTCTCGTATCTGACGATTTTGCCGGGGCGATCTACAGGATCCTCCACGTCGGGGTCTAAGACCCCGAAAAGGCCGGGTCGTAACCCGCCCCTGGAGCTTCGACCCGGAGGATCCCCCGGTGGGAACGGCTCCAGGGGCCGGGATCTTCAACCCGGACCTCTCCTCGCGGCCGCCCAAACCCGGCCATCGGACGCCTCCTCGCCTATCTATCGCCCAAAAGTTACATATAATTAAGAGATCATATCTTCTTTTATAAAGAAGTGTGGTGGTCTGATATATCCTGAAAGGTCCAGAAGATATCGATAATATCGTATTCTCCGCGGATCTTCGTTGGGCCCGCCTTCCAAATCAGGATATCATCAACAAATTATATAGTTGCAGGTGAAGGATCATGTCCAAAAATAGAAGGGAAGATCGAAATAGGGTCGACTTCCAGCCCCGGGGAGAGGTCTATCCGTCTCCTTCAGACTGGAGGGACCAGTTCATCTACCACCTGATGGTCGACAGGTTCAACGACGGCGATGAGAAGAGGCCAGCCTACGAGGAGAGCCTCCCCCGGGACAGAGACGACTCGGAGGGGGACCGGTGGCAGGGGGGGACCCTCAAAGGGGTATCGAAGAAGATGGATTACATCAAGGGGCTCGGCTGCACCGCCATCTGGCTCAGCCCGATATTCAGGAACCGGGACGGCGAGAACACCTATCACGGTTACGGGACGCAGAACTTCCTGGAGGTCGACCCCAGGTTCGGGACCGTGAAGGATCTCCAGGATCTCGTCAAGAAAGCCCATAAGAAGGGGATCCGCGTCATCCTGGACGTCGTCATGAACCATACCGGGGATAACTGGGCGTATCCTGGGGGGTACCCCTACTACTACTGCGATGGTCAGAGGTTCGATTTCGGGTTCTGGAGACGGTCAGACACCCCGGAGGAGGGGGACGGCGGATCTGTTTTGCCCAGGGAGTTTGAGAACCCCGAATGGTATAGAAGAAAGGGTGAGATCAGGAACTGGGACGCCTTCCCCGAGACGAGGGACGGCGACTTCCTCTCCCTCAAAGACCTGGACACCTCAAATAAAGAGGTCTTGAAGGCGCTGATAGACGTCTACAAGCACTGGATCGCAGAAGCCGACATCGACGGCTACCGCCTGGATGCGGCAAAGCACCTGGAGGAGTCGTCCACCGCCATATTCTGCAACGCCATCCGGGAGTACGCCCAGAGGATCGGAAAGAAGAACTTCTTTCTCTTCGGCGAGATCGTCGGCGAGGACAGCTTCATCGACCAGTACATCGGTCGAAACGCCCGAATTCCGGGGACCAACGAGCGGTTCCCCTCCCTGGACGCCGCCCTGGACTTCCCCCTCTGGGGGGTGCTGGAATGGGTGATCAAGGGCTTTCGAAACCCCGCGGCCCTCAGGGAGAGGTACGCCAGGTTCTCCGACATCTACGCCGACCGGGGCGAGGCGGGGAGGAGGTTCGTCACCTTCGTCGACAACCACGACCAGATAGGCCGCTCCCCTAAGGGGAGGTTCCTCTTCGAAGACCCCCACCAGGATCAGGCGCTCCTCGCCGTCGGCTACCTTCTCACAAGCCAGGGGATCCCCTGCATCTACTACGGGACCGAGCAGGGCTTCGACGGCGGGGGAGACCACGACAAGTATCTGCGGGAGTGCATGTTTGGGGGGGGGTGGGGCGCCTTCAAGACCACAGGCCACCACTTCTTCAACCCGGAGCATCCCCTCTACAGATCGATATCCAGGATCGCCGAGATCAGGAAGAGGGAGCCGGCCCTCAGGTATGGTAGACAGTACTTCCGGGAGGTCTCCGGCGACGGCCGGAACTTCGGCCACCCCATCGATGGCAGGTGCACCCTCGCCTACTCCAGGGTCCTGGACGATACCGAGATCCTCGTCGCCATGAACCTCGACTGCGAACCGAGGGAAGAGTATGTCACCGTCGACCGAAACCTCACCCCCGAGGGAGGAAAGATGGAAGATCTCCTCCGGCCCGGCGATAGTTTCAGCGTCTTATCGGCGGGGGGGGCCGACGGGGGGGAGAGACACGCCGTCTGCGTCCCCCTGGCGGGACGCTCGATGGCGATATTGAAGCTTATCCCCTGATCTTTTGCGGATCAGGGCCCCCAAAAAATCTATCTCGGCGGGTTTCTTATGGCGGCCGGGGACGGACCGTCCTGCGATGTCGCCTTCTCAGGATACCGCAGTCCCACCAGCTCTCCCCGCCATGCGGACCCGGGCCTTTCCCCAGATATCTCATTCGGGGATATCGAACCGCACCCCGATCTTGAATATCCTCTCGGTGGGCAGCACGAGCTGGTCGAGGCCAGTCTTCTCTTTTATCTCCGAGAGGATCTCTTCGATCCTGGCCTGCGAGGCCGATATCGTAAACCACATGTTGAACCTGGTCTCGTTGGGCCGGAGGTAATTGTGAGAGATCTCCTGGAAGCCGTTGACGATCTCCGCCATCTCCTCCATCTTTCCATCGGAGACGGGGAGGGCTACGAGGACCCCTGAAAATCCGAGCCGCCTCATGTCCAGGATCGGTCCGATCCTCCTTATGATCCCCTGGTCCCGCAGCCTCTCTGCCCTCCTGATCGCCTCATCCTCGCCTATCCCCAGGTCCTCTCCCAGGGCCAAGAAGGGCCGGGCCGTCAGGGGGAACTCCTCCTGGACCATCTCGAGGAGCCTTCTGTCGAGATCGTCGAGGTCGGGCCTTTCCGCCACCATAGGCCGGCCTTCGATCCTCTCATCTGCGCCCCCCTTCTCCCCGGTAGCCTGATCCTCGATCCGCTTCCCCTCGATCCCCTCATCTCCGGTTGAAAAGGATTTCAAAATTTCAGGCCTCCAGATAGCTGCATAGAGGGTCAGACTCGAGATAGTCGCCGGTCAAGGCGTAGGCCCTCGCCCTGCACCCGCCGCAGACCTCCCGGCGGTCGCATCCGCCACACTTTCCAACTAGCTCCCTCTTTCGCAGGTCGACGAATACAGGCGAATTATCCCAGATATCCGAGAACTTCTCCTCCCTGATGTTCCCGGCGACGATCGGAAGGTAGCCGCAGGGGGTGACGTCTCCGGTCCTGGATACGAAGACGAAGTTCGTCCCCGCGAGGCAGGCGCTCCCCGGCACCCTCCTCCTCTCGGCCTCGGTGAGGACCTCTTTTGCGATACGGCCGTACTGAGGGGCACAGGTGACCTTAACCTCGATCTTCCGGTTCCTGGAATCTTGGGCCACCTGCCGAAGTATCTCATCCTGCTCTCCTGGGGTCACCAATTCATCCTCCCTCCCCCTTCCCGTCGGGACGAGGAAGAAGAGGTGGAACGCGACGGCCCCGAGCTTCTCGGCCAGGTCGATGGTGGCACCCACCAAAGAAAGGTTATCCTTGGTGACGGTCATGTTGATCTGGAAGTCGATGCGCCCCCGTAGGATATCGATCCCTCTCATGGCGAGGTCGAAGGACCCCTGACCCCTGGCTAGGTCGTGGATCTCGGGGGCGGGGCCGTCGAGGCTGATGGAGACCCGCATGATACCCGCCTCCTTCATCCTCTCGACCGCCTCGAACGAGAGGAGCGTCCCGTTCGTCGCCAGGGATACTCTGACGCCCCGGTCCCGAGCGTATCTTGCGATATCGAATATGTCGGTCCGGAGGAGGGGCTCCCCGCCGCTGAGGATCAGCATCGGCCGCCTGGGGGCCACCTCGTCGATGAAGGCCAGCGCCTCCTTCGTCGATAGCTCGCCCTCTTCCGGCGAGGCCTTCGCTGAGGCTCTGCAGTAATCGCAGGAGAGGTTACAGGCCCCCGTCACCTCCCAGGCTATGATCAGCATCTAGAGCATTCCCTTCTTGGAGAGGATCTCCGCGTTCAGGACGCTCGCCCCGGCGGCGCCCCGGACGGTGTTGTGGCCCATGACGATGTAGCGGATCCCCTCCCGGATCCGGCCGACGGAGACGGCCATACCCTTCCCGGCGTTCCTGTCGAGCCTCGGCTGGGGCCTGTCCGGCTCGTCCCGGACGATGATCGGCCTCTTCGGCTCCGTGGGGAGGTCGCCGAGGCCGGGGTTGAAGCTGAGGAACGCCTCCCTCACCTCTTCGGGGGTGGGGTCGGTCGCCATCTCCGCCCAGATCGCCTCGGTGTGGCCGTCCATGACGGGGACCCGGTGGCAGCTGGCGCTGACGGCGAAGGGGGCGTCGACGATCCGGTCGCCGTCGAAGGTCCCCAGGACCTTCTGGGCCTCCCGCTCCACCTTCTCCTCCTCCCCGGAGATGAAGGGGATTATGTTGCCCAGGATAGCCATGGAAGGGACCCCCTCGTAGCCGGCGCCGCTGACCGCCTGCATCGAGGCGACTATGACCCTCTGGATATCCATAGGCATCAGGGGCTTGAGGGTCAGGGCGAACATGATAGTGGTGCAGTTGGGGTTTGTGACGATGTAGCCGTCCCACCCCCGCTTCTTCTGCTGGACTTCGACCAGGCCGAGGTGGTCGGCGTTGCACTCGGGGATCATCAGGGGTACGTCCGGCTCTGCCCGGTATGCGCTGGCGTTGCTCGCGACTGCAAACCCTGCCTTTGCGAAGTCGGCCTCGACCTTCTTCGCCTCGTCGGCGGGGAGCGCCGAGAAGACGACGTCCGCCTCCACCTCCTTGGGGTCGACGTTGACGACCGTCATCTCAGCGACCTCGGAGGGAAGCTCGTGCTCCAGCCGCCATCGTGCAGCCTCGCGGTACTTCTTTCCTGCACTCCTCTCTGAGGCTGCAAGGCTTGTGAGCTCAAACCAGGGATGGTCCCATAGCTGTTCGATGAAACGCTGCCCTACCGCGCCCGTAGCTCCAAGAACGCCTGCTCTAATCTTGGCCATAGAAGATCACCTTGAACGACAACGGCTTTTTGGCGCGGACTTGATATAAATGCCTTCTCTGAAAAAGGGTCTGAACCGGGCTTGATTCTTGATTTTGAGCCCAAATCCCCAGAAGGAGAGGGGCATCATCCCAAGAGCCCCTGATCATTCGCGACCCTCGGCCTTCTGGGGGGGTGGTCCTGGAGCTATGCGCTCCGGGAGACGGGCGGGCGGCGCTCCCCAGCCATCGAGCAGAGCTGATATGAGGCTCCCCCGGAGGTCAGCAGGAGGTGACGGGGGAGTAATCGGCGGGGAGCTTGAAGTCGACCTTCATTCCCTCTGCGGCCCTCGACCTCGCCTCCTCCCCCGTCCCCGCCCCCCGAGCCGCGCCGGCGGCGATGTACTTCTTCAGGTCCATCCAGGCGGCCTCGACGTCCCTCGGGAGCTTGACGCACTTGGGGACCTGGTGGCGGCCGAGCCCCTTCGCCGCCATGCACCCTCCGCCGGTCTCTTTGCGGCGGGCGCACCGGAGGCGACAGAAGGCGGCGGTCCTGAGGAGGGCTCTCCCGACGTCTATGGTGCGGGGGGGGTCGGCCACCGACCGGGCATAGACTGCGGCGGCCATGGCGAAGAAGGAGAGGTTCTCTATCGTCGGCTCCGGCCAGACCTTCGATAGAAGCCTCATCACCCTGGGGTCGACCTCCTCCTTTGCCAGCTCCACCAGGGCCCGGTAGCCCCGGGCAGTCGGCGTCAGGAGGATCTGGTCGAACTCAAACTCCTTTCCGGTCCCCCTGCTGTCGGCGAGCTTGACGAACCTGGTGCCGTACCTCTCGGCGTAATCGAACATCTTGACCCCGTCGGAGGGAAGAGAAGGAGGGCATTTTATATCAGGGTTATTAAGCCGGAATGGGGGTTCAAATTACGACGATCCTGCCGGCAGGATCGTCCAGAGCGGTCACCGTTCAACCCCGATGGAACCGGAGTCTGCCTTCCCCCTTGCCGCCTTCATACAGAGCTTCTTTATATCCGTCCATCCTCGTGACGAAGGATACCTTGAGAGCCCTGATGATCCGCATCCAAGGCGAGAACAGGTGGCTTCTCCTGGACGCCCTCGCCATCGTCACCGGCCTCGTCGGGGGGATGGGGGCCGTCGTCTTCAGAAGGCTTGCCGAGGGGGTCCACCGCCTCTTCTTCGGACCGGTCCTCAACGCCCTCCCTGGCGGCGACGGGGGGATGGTCCTCCTTCCGGTCCTGGGAGGGCTGGTCGTTGGCCTTCTGATACTGCGGTTCGCCCCCGAGGCGAAGGGGGAGACAGTCCCGGCTCTGATGGAGACCCTCCATAAGAGAGGGGGGCGGATCCGTCCCCGGACGGCCCCTGCCATCCTCCTCGCCTCGGCCGTCACCATCGGGAGCGGCGGGAGCGCCGGCAGGGAGGGTCCCATAGCCCAGATAGGGGCCTCCTTCGGGTCCCTCCTGGGTCAGAGGCTCAGGCTGAACGTCACCGAAGTCCAGATCCTGGCCGTCTCGGGGTTTGTGGCGGGGCTCGCCGGGACCTTCAACGCCCCCCTGGGAAGCGCCATCTTCGGGATGGAGGTGGTTATGAGGCGTTTTCGGATGGTGGACGCCGTCCCCATCCTCCTCTCGGCGGTTGTCGGTGCGGCGACCGCCTCCGCCTTCCTCGGGCAGAACCCCGCCTTCACCCCCCTCTGGACCGAGATCCCCCTCCCGGAGCTCTTCCTTTGCTTATTTCTGGGGCTGATCTTCGGCGTCCTCGCCCTCCTCTGGGGGAGGCTCCTAGCCGGGGCCGAGAGGCTCTTCGAAGGGATCCCCCTATCTGAGGGGCTGAAGCCGGGGCTCGGAGGTCTCGTGGCCGGGGCAGCAGGGCTCTACTTCATCGGTTACGGGGTTATGGGAGTCGGATATGACGGCGTTGATAGGGTCCTCGCTATCGCATCGGGCCCCGCCGGATCGGAAGCATCCCGTCTCGCCCTATTCCTCCTGGCCCTGGCGGCGGCGAAGGCCCTGGCCACCGCCTCGACCCTCGGCTCCGGGGGGTGCGGAGGAACCATCGGACCGACCCTCGTCGTCGGAGCGGTGGCGGGAGCCTCCTTCGGCCTTCTATTCGGCGAGATACTGCCTGCCGCCGAGGGGCACGCTCCAGCCTACGCCCTCCTGGGGGCCGCCGCCCTCCTGGCGGGTTCGGCGGGGGCCCCCCTCGCCTCCGTGGTATTGATCTCGGAGATGGCCGCCGACTACTCCCTCCTTCCGGCCCTCATGATCGCCTCCGCCGCAAGCTACGCCGTCGCCTCCATCGGCCTGTCGGGGTCGACGATCTTCACCATGAAGCTCGTGAGGAAGGGGGTATCCCTGGAGGCGGGGGAGGCTCTCCTGGAGCGGGTCCTCGTGAGGGACGCCATGGTCCGGGAGGTCGCCTCCGTGGGGCCGGAGACGACGGTCAGGGATGCGATGGCGAGGGTCTTCCGAGAGAACGTCCGGGGTTTTCCCGTCGTCGAAGAAGGCAAGCTCGCCGGGATCGTCACCTTCGACGACCTTCGGCGAGTCCCGGAGGGGCGGCAGGGCGAGGTCAGGGTCGGAGAGGTGGCGGTGAAGGACGTTATAGTCGCCTTCCCCGACGAGAATATGAAGAATGCCATGGACCGCCTTTACAGAAACAACGTCGGCCGGCTAGTGGTGGTGGATCGAGAGGATCCGAAGAAGGTGGTCGGGATCGTCACCAGGACCGATGCCATCGCAGCCTACGAGGTCCTGAGCAGAGACGGGGCGAGGCGGGACTGATTACAGGTCGGCAGCCCTTAACGGCGGATCGGCTCCGGGATTCTTGTCGATCGATCACCGTCTTATCGTCTTCTGGTAATCATCTCTCGGCATCTGCCTCGTAGGCCCGGATGACGTCCGTCCTCGTGATCATCCCCACGAGCCTCTTCGGGTCGTCGCCGCTGACGACGGGGAGCCTCCCGATCTTGTTCTGGTACATCAGGTCCATGGCGTACTTCGTTGAATGGTCGGGGCGGACGGTGACGACCGCCCTCTCGGCGACGTCGCCGACGGTCGACTCATCCTGCTCTTCTACAGGAACGTTGCGGAGGTCATCGAAGGTGACGATCCCGACGAGCTCTCCGTCCCTGACCACGGGAAAGCCGGTGTGGTTGGTCCTGAAGACGAGATCCCGAAGCTCCCGGAGGGTCATCTCCTCCCCCACGGTGACGACCTCCCGATTCATCGCCTCGCCGACGGTGATCCCCCTCAGGACCGGCTGGGGCTGGTCGATGAAGATCCCCTTCTTGGCGAGCTTGATGGAGTAGATCGACGCCCCCCTCATCAGGATCTGGGCTGTGGCGTAGCTGAGGACGCAGGCGATGATGATGGGAGGGAGTCTGCCGTAGCTGCTCGCCATCTCCGGGATCATGACGATGCAGGTCAGGGGCGCCCGGGCGGCCCCGGCGAAGAGGGCCGCCATCCCCAAAAGGCCGTAGACCGTCGGGGAAGCGGTCGCCAGCCCCGGGAGGGCCGCCTCGGAGAGGAGGCCGAAGGCCACCCCGAAGACGAACCCGATGTAGAGGGAGGGGGCGAAGATGCCGCCGCTTCCTCCGGATCCGACGGTGAAGGAGGTGGCCAGGATCTTGACGAGGCCGAGGGTGACGAGGAAGAGGATCAAATCCGCCGAGGCCGAGAGGGCGGGCATCTCGAAGATCCTGGCGATCCCGTCGTAGCCGACCCCCATGATCCCGTAGCCGTAGAGGAGGTATCCGCCGATTCCGGCGACGATCCCTCCGACGGCGGGCTTCAGCATCTTGGGGACTCTGAGCCCCTCGAAGAGGTCTTCGATCGAATAGAAGAACCTCACCCAGGAGAAGGCGAGGGCCCCGAACGCCGGGCCCAGGACGAAGCAGAGGAGGAGGTCCTGGATCCCGAAGGAGAACTCGGGGTTTGTGAAGGCCGGGACGGGGGCGATGATGGTGCCTGCCACCGCCGCCCCGACGACCGCCGAGAGGAGGATCGGGACCGAGTCGTAGGGTGAGAACCTCCTGGCCACCACCTCCATGCTGAAGATGGCGCCGCCCATGGGGGCGTTGAAGGTCCCGGCGACCCCGGCGGCGACGCCGCAGACCGTCAGGAGCTTCAGGTCCTTTGGGCCGAGGCGGAAGATCTGGCCGATGAGGGAGCCGAAGGAGGCTCCGATCTGGGCGATGGGACCCTCCCTTCCGGCGCTTCCGCCGCTCCCGATGATCACCGCCGAGGCGAGGATGAGGAGAAATCCCACCCTCTTTCTGATCTGACCCCCGCCGACCTGGAGGCTCTCGATGATCTGGGGGACGCCGTGGCCCTTTGCCTCGGGGGCGAGGAGGCAGACGATGGGCCCGACGATGAGGCCGCCGATGATCGGATAGAGGATGACGGAGAGGCCCGGCCCCGCACCGGGATCGATCCCTGAGAAGAATATGCCGTGGATGAACTCGATGACCTTTTGAAAGAGGATCGCCCCAGCTCCTCCAGCGACGCCGATCAGCATCGCCAGCATGTCGATGTAGGCCCACCTGTAGCTGCGCGAAATCCTTCTGATTAGGCCGCCGTCGGCCGCTTGATCTTCTCTCAAGACGATCGCCCTCGGAGGCGCTCTACGACCCTTCCCTATCGGGGAGGTCGCGCCGCTTCTTATGCTTTTCCCGGCGGTCTTTTATGCCGGCCTCTTCGCAAGTATAGGCGGAAGCTCAGAAGAAGAGCCGTCTGCCGTTGACCCTCTTTTCATCCGCAAGCCAGAGTCTCGGAGAGGCCGGGGGCGGGGGCGTCGGCGGGAATTAGCGGGGGCGCGGAGGTCGGATGGCTCCGGGGCGTGGGCATCTGGAGGATCTAGTCGAACTCCGACTTCTTTTCGGTCGCCCGGCTGTCCGGCGAGTTTGCCGAAACGGTGGCCGTACCTTTCGGCGCAGTCGAACATCTTAACCACGTTGGGTAGGAGAAAGGGAGGGCATTTTATATCAGGGTTCTGAGGGCGGTTGGCAGGCGAAGCGAAAGGATGAAGTCAGCTTAAAAGAAATGTCGATCCAGGAATGCACAGTCTGGTCGATCAACTGGAACGGACCTGAGGAGAGAATAACGCATGGGTAAAACCGTCTTTAATAAGGTAGATTACGATTTGGACGCTCTGGTGAAGAAAGTCGCTCTAGGCGAAATCGGTCTGCCGGACATCCAGCGACCATTTGTCTGGAAAAATGCCAAGGCTCGTGACCTGTTCGATTCCATGTACAAGGGCTACCCTGTGGGCTACTTTCTTTTTTGGCAGAACGGATTATCATGGGATGAAGGAAAAACGATTGGCACTGACAATAAGCAGAAGACACCGCATCTAGTTATCGTTGATGGCCAACAACGACTTACTTCCTTGTACGCTGTTATCAAGGGAGTGCCGGTTATAAGGGAAAATTTCAAAAAAGAGCGCATTGAAATCGCCTTCAATCCGATGGAGGAGAAATTTGAGGTCGCCGACGCGGCTATCCGGCGCGACAAGTCGTTCATTTCTGACATATCTGTGTTGTGGAGTGAGGATGCTAAGGTAACGCGAATAATTAAGGATTACCTTGAAAATTTAAGGACTGTGCGAGAGGTAGATGAAGCCGAGGAATTGGCCATCGAAGACCGAATTTTGAGGCTTCAGGGATTGAGGAGTTACCCTTTTACTGCGCTTGAACTTGCCTCAGATATCGATGAAGAAGCGGTATCCGATGTCTTTGTACGCATCAACAGCAAAGGTACTCCTTTGAATCAGGCAGACTTTATTCTCACCTTGATGTCGGTATTTTGGGATGAAGGGCGGGCTGCCCTGGAGGAGTTCTGCCGCGAATCCCGCAAACCGTCGAAAGGAGCGGCATCACCGTTCAACTATTTCATCGAGCCGTCTCCGGATCAGTTATTGCGAGTCGGCGTGGGCATCGCATTCAAACGTGCTAGATTAAAATATATTTACTCAATTTTGCGCGGCAAGGATCTTGAAACTGAGAAATTTAGCGAAGAACTACGGGTACAGCAATTTGAACTGCTTAAAGATGCTCAGGAGCGGGTGTTAAATCTTCAATACTGGCATGACTTTATGAATTGTATTCGGCAAGCTGGTTTTCGCAGCGGTAAGATGATTAGCTCACAGAACAACCTCTTATTTTCCTACACGCTTTACCTGATCGGACGCACCGAATATAATGTGAAGGAATCTGATTTGCGCCAGGCAATTGCACGCTGGTTTTTCATGTCAGCTGTAACCGGACGCTTTACTGGCTCGCCAGAATCAGCCATGGAATTTGATCTGGCTCGGCTGCGAGATGTAAGCACTGCCGATGGCTTTGTGAGGATGCTCAACAATATTTGTGATATCACACTCACCAATGACTTCTGGGCGGTGTCGCTGCCTAATGATCTGGCAACCTCATCTCCGCGAAGTCCCTCGCTTTTTGCTTATTATGCTGCACTGGTACTGCTGGATTCGAAGGCGCTCTTTTCAAAGCTCAAGGTGGAAGATCTGCTGGATCCGACATTGCACGCAAATCGATCGGCTGTGGAGCGTCACCACCTCTTCCCTAAAGGCTATTTAACCAGGCTTGGGATTAATGCGGTCCGTGATACCAACCAGATCGCCAATTATGCCCTCGTGGAGTGGGGCGACAATTTAGATATTTCAGACCAAGCACCATCAGATTATCTGCCAGAGATTAAAGAGCGATTCAATCAGATGGAACTTGACCGAATGTACCACTTGCACGCGATGCCTTTCAATTGGGAACATCTTGAATTTCGTGATTTCCTTGAAACGCGTCGTGAGCTTATGGCTAAGATTATCGCCGAAGGCTATGTGACACTTGCAGCTGGAGAGATCGAGGAAGATTTAGCAGCCGCAGAGTTCGATCTATCGAGGGTGATTATAAGTGGAGAATCAGAAGAGCTAGAGTTCAAATCCACCCTGCGCACCAATCTGCACACCGGCACTAGAGATCCTCGCATGGAGTTCTCTGTGCTTAGAACTATAGCGGGCTTTTTGAACACCAACGGTGGAACTCTCGTAGTAGGTGTTTCCGATGATGGCAGCCCTGTGGGTATCCAAGTGGATAATTTTGCCAACGAAGACAAGATGAATCTTCATCTTGTGAATATTGTTAAGGAACGTATGGGAATTCAGGCAATAACCAGCCTGTACGTCCGATTTGATGACCACGAAGACAGCCGTGTGATGGTTATCAAATGCCGAAAAGTTCCGACGCCAGTATTCTTGAAAGACGGTGATATTGAACGATTTTACATTCGAACTGGGCCATCAACTACCGAACTAAGCGCTAGCCAGACCCAGGAATATATAAAACAGAGATTTGGCGCATGACCCTCGCAGAATACTCCGAACTCGCCTTGATAAGAGGCTGCCAGGAATATCCTAATTTCGGGAGATGGGGTGGAAGGCTGCTGACTGATTCGAAGGGACCTGGAGCAGCCCAAGAACCTAGGCCGAGAGATCTGCGCCGGTTGCAGGAGCCCGAGCCGCCACGAATCGCCCGCCCTCCTCCCGCCGAGTTTCCCCGAAAATTTATTCCCACAATTATTTATAAACCTCCTCCACCCGCCCCGCCGGGATAAGGTTAAATGCAAATAAGGATCTCACGCCTCTTTCATGCCGGGCAGAAGATCCTCCAGCTACGCCTTCATGGCCTCCGAGAAGCCCCTGATCGGAAAGACGATACCGGATATGTTCGACGAGATCGCCGAAAAGTACCCCGACAACGACGCCATAGTCTCAATCCACCAGGGGCTGCGCTACACCTACCGCGAACTGCAACAGGAGGTCAACCGCGCGGCGAAGGGATTTCACGCCCTGGGGCTGAAGAAGGGAGATCGCCTCGCGATCTGGGCGACGAACATCGCCGAGTGGATCATCTGCCAGTTCGCCACCGCCAAGGTGGGGATCATCATGGTGAACATCAACCCCGCCTACAGGACCCACGAGCTGTTGTATGCGCTCAAGCAGTCGGAGAGCCAGGCCCTCTTTCTCATCGACCGGTTCAAGACCTCCGACTACGTCAGCATGTTCTTCGAGGTCTGCCCGGAGGCGGCGCAGAGCAAGCCCGGCAAGATATCCTGCGAGAGCCTGCCCTACCTCAAGACGGCGGTGCTGATCCGGGGAGAGGAGAGGCCGGGGATGCGCGCCTGGGATGAGGTGCTGAAGATGGGCGACGAGGTCCACGACGACGTCCTCCGGGCAGAGCAGGAGAGCCTCGACTTCGACGACCCCATCAACATCCAGTACACCTCGGGGACGACCGGCTTTCCCAAAGGGGTCGTCCTAACCCACCACAACATCCTCAATAACGGCTACTTCATCGGCGAGTGCATGAAGTTCACCGACCAGGATCGGCTCTGCATCCCCGTCCCCTTCTACCACTGCTTCGGGATGGTACTATCGAACATGGCCTGCATGACCCACGGGGCGACGATGGTCCTCCCGGCGGAGTACTTCGACCCCGCCTCGACCCTCGCTGCCGTCGAGCAGGAGAGGTGCACCGCCCTCCACGGCGTTCCCACCATGTTCGTCGCAGAGCTGGAGCACCCCGACTTCGATAAGTACGACCTATCGAGCCTCCGGACCGGGATCATGGCCGGCTCCCCCTGCCCGACGGAGTACATGAAGAAGGTGAGCAGCCTCATGAACATGAGGGAGGTGGTGATCACCTACGGCCAGACCGAGGCCTCCCCCGGGATCACCATGTCCTCGACGTCAGACTCCCTGGAGCGGAGGGTCTCCACCGTCGGAAAGCCGATGCCCCACACCGAGGTGAAGATCACAGATCCCAAGACCGGCAAGATCATGCACCGGGGCGAGACCGGCGAGATCTGCGCCCGGGGCTACGCCATCATGAGGTGCTACTACAACAACCCCGGCGCCACCGATAAGGCGATCGACAAGGAGGGGTGGCTCCACACCGGGGATCTGGGGATCCTGGATGATGAGGATTACTGCAAGATCACCGGCCGGCTCAAGGACATGGTGATCCGGGGCGGCGAGAACATCTACCCACGGGAGATCGAGGAGTTCCTCTACACCCACCCCGACATAAGCGACGTCCAGGTGATCGGCGTCCCCGACGCCAAGTACGGCGAGGAGCTGATGGCCTGGATCAAGCTGAAGGAGGGCCGGTCCCTCACCGCCGACGAGGTGTTGCTCTTCTGTCGGGGCAGGATCGCCCACTTCAAGATCCCCCGGTACATCAAGTTCGTCGACGGCTTCCCCATGACCGTCACCGGCAAGATCCAGAAGTACAAGATGAGGGAGGAGTCGATAAAGGAGCTGGGCCTCGAAGAGGTGGCTAGGACCGAGACGGCCTGAAGACAGAAGATGGCCTGAAGCTGGGGGCGGCCTGAAGGAGGAGACCGCCTCCTTCCGGCGACGGTTTGAAGTTGCAAAACAGCCCCAAGTCGGCAAACCCCCACTTATCAAAAACGGCGCCCCGTCGGGGACGGCCTCTGGTCTTGGACGGCCACAGGCCGGAGAACCCCCTCTCCCATCTTCGATAGATCCCGTCCATTCCCCTCGTCGGAGCGGAATTTTTAATATCAGTGACCACCATCCTTAGATGAGAGGCAGGTGGTTCAAGATCGATCCCGGATCATCGGCGAGGATAGATCGACCTCAATTCCTCTTCGTCTCTTGCGATAAACCCCGCGGGACCGGTCTTCAAGCAGGAAGGGTTTTCGATGGTGGAGAGTGCGACCTTGAATGAAGCTGACAGAGGAGATCATCCGGCTCCTCCCGCCGAGGATCCAGGGGTTCCGGTGGCGTCAGAGGACGTCACCCGCCCCCCCGACGAGGAGACGCTCCAGGAGCAGATAGAGGAGAAGAAGGCCCCCACCCGGAGGTTCTACGGAACCTTCGCAGGGGTCTTCACCCCTACCCTCCTCACCATCCTGGGGGTGATCATGTTCCTCCGCCTCGGCTGGGTGGTGGGGAACGCAGGCCTCCTGGGGGCGCTCTTGATCATCCTCCTATCCTTCGTCATAACCATCTTCACCGCTCTCTCCCTCTCCTCCATAACCACCAACATCAGGATAGGTGGTGGAGGGGCCTTCTCCATCATATCCCAGTCCCTGGGCCTCGAGGTTGGAGGGAGCATCGGGATCCCCCTCTACATTGGCCAGGCCCTGGCCGTCGTCATGTACATCTTCGGCTTTCGGGCGGGGTGGCTCTGGATCTTCCCCGACCACCCGCCGATCATGGTGGATCTGGGGGCCTTCGCCCTCCTCTTCGTCATCGCCTACATCAGCGCCGGCCTCGCCTTCCGGGTCCAGTACCTGATCATGGCGGTGATCATCTCATCCCTCATCTCCGTCGCCCTCGCCGCCTATTTCGGGTCGATGACCGAGCCGATCACCTGGTGGGGCGCCTTCCCCGGCTCCGTCGAGGACGGCTTCTCGGGAATCGCCTTCTGGGGCGTCTTCGCCGTCTTCTTCCCGGCGGCGACGGGGATCATGGCCGGGGCTAACATGTCCGGCGAACTCAAAGATCCGCGCCGGAGCATACCCTTCGGGACCCTCGCCGCCATCGCCATCAGCCTCGCCGTCTACCTAGCCCTCGCCTTCTGGCTCGCCCGGACCGCCACCCCTGAGGAGCTCGTCGTCAACTACAACGTCATGATAGACCGGTCCGCCTATGGACCCCTCGTCCTGGGGGGGCTGCTGGGAGCCACCTTCTCTTCCGCCCTCGCCTCCATCGTCGGCGCGCCCCGGATCCTCCAGGCCCTCGGAGAGCACAACATCCTCCCGAGGGGCGGGTGGTTCGCCGAGAGGAGCGGCTCCGGCGAGCCGAGGAACGCCATGATCGTTACAGGGGTGATCGTCGTCTTTGCCCTGATGCTCCGAGACCTCAACGCCATAGCCCCCCTCGTCACCATGTTCTTCCTCATAACCTACGCCATGATCAACGTCGTCGTCCTGATAGAGCAGAGCCTCAAGCTCGTGAGCTTCCGGCCCCTCTTCCGGATCCCCCGGATCGTCCCCTTCGTCGGCGCCTTCGGCTGTCTATTTGCCATGTTCATCGTCAACCCCATCTTCAGCCTGGTGGCGGTGGTGATCGTCCTCGCCATCCACGGACACCTCATCCGCCGCCACCTCAAGGCCCCCTTCGGAGACGTCCGTAGCGGTCTCTTCGTCGCCGTCGCCGAGTGGGCGGCAAAGAAGGTCTACGAGATGTCCGCCTCCAAGGAGAGGACGTGGACGGCGAACCTCCTCATACCCGTCGAGGACCCCCAGGATCTCCGGGGTATCTTCAACTTCATCAGGGATATCGCCCACCCTAAGGGTTTCATCAAGATCCTGGGGCTATCAGGCGACGGCGACGCCGAGAGGATGAGGTTGCGACTTCCTGGCCTGGCCGAGGCCTTCAGGGGTTCTGGGGTCTCTGCCTCCTGGACGGTCATCGACGTCGGCGAGTTCGAGGATAACCTGGTGGCGGGGATGCAGGCCCTCGGCGGCGCCTTCTTCAAGCCGAGCGTTATATTCCTGAAGCTTCCGGGATCTTCGGAGAGGGACGATGGGATAAAAAGGGTGATAAAGAAGGCGAACGAGAGCGGCCTTGGGGTCCTCCTCTTCGTCGACCATCCGAAGGCAGGGCTCGGACGACGGAAGTCGATAAACCTTTGGATCGAGGACAGAAGCCCCGACTGGGATATGACGATGGAGCTGGGCAATATGGACCTGGCGATCCTCATCGCCTACAAGCTTAAGCGGAACTGGAAGGCGTCCCTGAACCTGATCACCTTCGTCGAGAAGAAGGAGTACGTCGAGGCTGCCCAGGAGTACCTGACGAACCTCACAGAGCTTGCCCGGATCCCCAACGCCCGGGCCTACGTCGTCGTTGGCGGGCTGGAGGGCGACATCGCCGAGACGCCTCTATCCTCCCTGAACATATTCAGCCTATCGCCGGAGCCCGACCTGGCGGCCATCCGCCGGACTGTGGAGAAGACTCAGTCCGCCTGTCTCTTCTCCCTGGACTCGGGGGAAGAGAGCGCCCTGGCGTAGTCGACAGTATGGCGAAGAGCCGGAGTTTCAGGGTAATTGGATGAGATTCTTCAGCTACAGTGGCAGTTTATGGCCCTTCTCAAGCTGCTGAATCTGTTCTTCGCCAATCGCCGCCAGCTCTTTGAACTGGTCGATGGTATCGCGCATTCTGGGCAGAGCTTCCTGCTTATAGGTGCTGATGGAGTCCAGCGCCACCATGACATCGGCAAAGGCGGTCTTCATCCCCTCTACGGAGATGTTGGTCTCCATGGACCGTTTCTGGATCTCAGCCCCCTGATATTTCAGCATTTGCGAGGTGCTCCTGATGATATCGTTTGTTGTATCATCGAGCATCTCAACCTTCTTCAGGACAATTCTCTGGTTATACAGAGCGCCGGCCACCGTAACTGAGGTTCTGAGAGCTGAAATTGTCACAGTTTGGGCCCTTTCTACCCCGCGCATAAGCTCCTTATTATTTCTGATAACAACCTCCATCGCCATTACGCCCTGCTGATTGACAACGACCATCTGCTGCATATCCATAACCCGCTGCCGTAGCGGAAAGAGGACTTCTTCGGCTACAAATCTGACCTTTTCCGGATCTTCGTTCCTGGATCTGGCCGCTTCTATCTGCATCTCGATAGATCTGTCCATCAGGATGCCGAGCTGGATCTCTTTCATCAGCTTCTTGGTCAAGCTGCTCAATGCCTGCTGCTCGATCTCCAGGGTAGTATTATCGTTTTTCAGGATCGTCTTCCCTCTGTCCAGAGAGAGGATGATATCCGCAATCGCAAAGTCCGCCTTCTGGTATCGTGCAAAATAGGCCCTGACCGGGTCGAAGACCTTGCCGAGGATTCCCGTCCTGGTGAAATCGATCAGCCTGGGGTCCAGGTCTTTTAGCTCCCGGTTAAGATCCATCAAGCTCTTTGCCACAACGCCGCCTTCATCGCCGTCTCTGGAGAGGTTTGCGACCGTCACATGCAGCAAAGAGTTTTTGGCCGCCGAGCTCTTCATAGAGTCAGCCCCAAAAGACTCGATCGACCGTAGGATATACTTCTTTTTGTCAAACTCATCGATATCCATGGCCATAATTTGTGCAACGTTCCTCTCTGCCAGAGACTGAAGCTGGTCTACTTCCTCCGGTCCCGGCCTGACCTGCTCCAGCACCTCTTTCTCGATCGCCGCCTCATCGGGAACTTTCATCGTGAAAGCCATCGAAGCTACCTCCTCTACAGCTCAGCGTAGAACAGTTGGCTCAGCTTATAGGCAACATCATCGGTATCGGCGTTGATGCTGGCAGCCTCATTGATATCAGAGATCTCCTTCAGGGCCTTTATATCCGCGTTATAGCCTATGGTGTATATCGGTATCCCAAGGTCCTCCACGATATGTTGAATATCCTTCAGCTTATGGCCTCTATTGGTCTCGCCGTCGCTGAGGACGAAGATGATCGGCCTGAGGTTGGAGTTCTTATCGGGGCCCGCAGCCTTCTGATCTATGAGCATCTGCATGGCGACGGCGATGGCATCGAAGGTTGCCGTGCTGCCGCCTGCCTGCAGCCCATCGACCGCTCCGACGAAGAACCTCCTCTGGTCCAGATCGAATTTGGCGATCGGCAGATCTATCGTTACGTCGTTGGAATATGATACCAGGCCGATCATATTATCATTTCCTATAAAGTATTGACCTTCCCGGAGGGAGCGTTTCAGATTATATAGCGGCGCGCCCATCATGCTGCCGGAGACATCGGCCACAAAGACCGCGCAGATCGGCCTGCCTGCGTTCTTCCTATCTTTATAGAGCCTTTGGGCGGAGACTATCAGATCGCCCCTGACCGGCCAGGCTTCGGATCGGTACTCATCGAAGCCGTTGAACCCGTATCTGGTGGCCAGGGCCTGGTACTTATCCTGCTGGGCGAACTCGATGAACACGTTCAGGATCTTTCTCTTCTCCGGCGACAGATCGCCGATGGCATAGATCGGGTTGTCGTGTCTGACCCCGAAGGGGGTGAAATCGTAATGCCTGATATCCGGGGTGTTCACATAGGTCTGGTACTCCAGGACGAAGCCGTCGAGGAGACCTGATTTTGCTGAGTTTCTCATCTGCAGGGTGGTATAGGCGACCAGGGGGATGTTGGCCTGGAAGCTCTCAAAGCCTGCTGCTGCTTCGTCGCTCAATAAGTTGCTGCTGTCAAAGGCGTATAAGGCCGAGATCAGGAAGTTCAGGCCGGTGGAGCTGGCGAAGGGGTTGGTGTATCCCATGGCCAGTTCTCTCTTCGAGACGGCATCGACGATCGTCCTGGTATTGACCACCCCGTATTTATTTACCAGCTCGTCCTTCTTGGATCTGGTGAGGAGGATCCCGGCGACATTGCCGGCAAGCCTTTCTTCCAACAGCTCGGCTTCGACCCCTCTGGAGACGATCATCTCGCCCCAGAGCTCGTTCGACGGCGTATAGGCGTCAGGCCGATACTTCCCGGAGATTATATAATCCGCTCCCAGGCCGGAGGGGATCTCCCTGAGGCTCACCGATACCTCCCGGCCGTCGATCCTTATTCTCGCGTTGTTGAAGTCCTTGGCCACCTCCGTCAGCCAGCCGTCGGTGCCGGTCCCGGCCTTCTCCGGTGAGGAGAAGATCTCGATGTAGCTGGAGGTGGTCTTCTCAACGCGCAGCGGGTACTTGGATATATCCGGCAAGATGGTGTTCACGTCGGGGGGCAGAACTGTAATTTGGCCCGGAGTAGATGGAACCGTATTAACATTTATGTCTTTTATAATATTTGCTAGTTCTTTATCGCCCCCATCAAATATATCAAGCACCGCGTAAACTATGAGAAATACCGCAACCGCCGACCCGACGGCTTTGAATATTACCTTTTTATCCATCTCTTTTGGCATGCCGGACCACCCTCCTCAATTCTTATAGTTCTTTGCCTGTTTTATCAGATCATCTATCTCTCTCATCCCGGCCATCTCCTCCAGCTGGCCGCTCTCTACGGTGTTGAGGCCTGATATCTCAAGAAGGAGCTTATCGAGCTTCAGCAGGATCTGCTCATTATCTTCAGTGGCCGATTTTACAAAAGTGATATATTGATTATATACTTTAACCTTCTCCTCCATAAACTCCTCTGAAAAGTCCCCCGACTCGCGTCTCGTTTTGATGAAATTGTAGTCTTCTTCATCGAAGGCGTCCATCTTGTTGAGGATGCTGCGAAGGTTCATGAAGAATATCCTCTCAACCTCGGCGATGACAGCATCGAACTTCTTGTAGCTCATCTCCGATGCGCTGAATATCTGGAGAAGGATATCCCGGATAATTTTGTTCTTATTCTGCAGCCGATCGATCTGATCGAGGAGGATGTCGACGTTTCTTTCGAATGTTTTCAGCCGCCTGTGGGCCTCCAGTCTTTCAACATAATCTTCCGCCATCATGATTTTATTGGCGGGAGTTGATACCTCAGGCTCTTTGAGGAGGACGTAATTTCCGTAGATCAGCCCGGCACCGCTCAAGACGATGGATGATACGCCGAAGGCTGCTATCAACGTGCTGGCCCCAAATATCTCGGGTATTAGCCCTCCCGGCGAGAAGATGATTATGTTGGCGGCGGCGACCCCCAGGTTCAGGCCCAGCAGCTTAATCTTCTTTTCTCTTTCCATCTGACTCTCCACTGCGGTCTATACTCCCACCGAAGTTGATGGAATCCATCATGGAAAGATCCAAGCCAGAGCCTGATCGTCTTCCAATTCAGAGATACGAGGCCAGGTCAATCCCATCATCTTCCCTACATTGCGTTTATGGCGTACTTTATAGGATTTAGGACTTACGCACTTGGGAAGAGGATTTCTATTTACTCGTCGCATCAATGTATTCTGACTCACAAGTCCGATTTTCGCCTCGTTTTATACTTTAAATCGAGCCAAGCCTATTAATTTGCTCTCATCTGCTGGCATCAATAGTAGGCCATAGCTGCAACTGTAATCTTGCCATGAACCCGTTTCAGCGTTGCAACCATCACCCTTCCGGCTCAGAAATCTGTCCGTCACTACCCGTTTCACCTCCCATCCCCTGCAATCCGGCTGACTTCTGAGCTCATCCCAGACTCGATCGCGAGTTTCGGTCTTCTCCCTCAGGCTCCAGGTGGGTCTGGGCGACGAAGCCCGCCCTGAAAGGGGAGATGGGCAAGAGGATCCTGGGGGAGGTCGTGGGGGGTTTGAGGCAGAAAGAGATCCACCCTTCCGACCCACCTCTTCAGCCGAAACCCTTATATTCGTCAAATGCCGTATAGGAATATGGCACATAACGTGCCATATCCCCCCTCCTTTACCCTCTATTTTTTTTCTCTTCCCTCCCGAAACCTTCCTCGTCTCATTTAAATAAGACCAGATACCCCTTCTTCAGCGTATGACTGACCCTCTCGGGAAGATCGACGACCTGGCCAATGCCCTCCAGGAGCTCCGCCTCCACGTCGGCCCCGCCGACCTCCAGGTGGGGGGGCGGAAGGTGAACGGCCAGCTCTACATCTCCCTTGCCAACTCCTGCCTGCGAAACCGGGCGGCGCTCCTCTACGGCGGGATGGGGGCGAACAAGACGACGCTGGTGAACCTCCTGGGGTCCGCCTTCACCGGCCTCTCCTTCGACGAGATAGAGAACCTGATGGTGACGGGACATCCGGAGCAGACGGAGGAGAAGATCGTGGGGTTCATCGATCCCAGGCAGTGGTCCTGCCCCGAAAATTTGGCATCCGACGAGAGGCCGGACGGGATCCGGGTCCTATGGACCCCATGGGCTCGTTCGAGGTGGAAGGTGATAAACGAGATCAACCGATTTCCCTCCGGAAAGCAGAACCTCTTTTTGGAGCTCCTCGCGAAGAGGAAGGTCGGCTACGCCGGAGAGACCCTCCAGCTCGGCGACACCTGCTACTTCGCCACCATGAACCCCGACTTCAGCTCTACATACCCCCTGGACGAGGCGCTCCTCGACAGGATATCGATCTCGGTCCCCGCGGTTCAGCCCGACTTCCTCGCCGGCCTCGCCCTGGCAGAGAGGGAAGAGGAGGTCTCGGCCCTCGCCTCATCCCTCCCCCGGTTCTCGGCAGAGGAGTTCGACGACCTTCCCCGTCTCGTCGCCGACGTCCACCTGGAGAGCCAGGTGGAGCTCTCGATAATATCCCTTCTCCGGGACTTCACCCTCTGCGAGAGGGCTCCCGCCTTCGACAAGACCCAGCTCTCGGGGGGGTCGAAGCCGAGCCGGGGGCTCTGCTCCGGCTGCCACTACTTCAACAACCCCGAGGCGTGCTGCTGGCAGATCGACGAGGGGCTCTCCGACAGGGTGAGGCAAGACCTCCGGTCCTACACCAGGGCGCTATCCCTCCTCCTCGGGTTAAAAGGCGAGGGGAAGATCGAAGTTCTGAGGGCCGTCGCCCCCTACGTCATCTGGCACCGGGTATCCCCCAGCAGGACGATGCTGGAGCGTCCCCCCTACTACGGGGCGAGGCGTCTTGAGTATGTAAGGGACCTCGTAGAGAAGTCCATCAACAGAACCCTCAACGAGCGGGGCGGCATGAACATGATCTTCGCCCGGGCCGTCGACGGCGATATCTCGCCGGGGGAGGCGATGGAGGAGCTCTCCGGCTACGACGACCCGATAGCCGCCCTCGACTACATGAAGGCTCTGGAGAGGATGGTTTGAGCCTTTCGGGGTTCATGGGCGAGGCCTATGCCGGGAAGGTGAGAGGGGAGAAGAGGCTGGAGGAGAAGAGGGGGGAGTTTCTCCTGGGCTTTGAGGACCTGGCACAACGGCTCGAAGAGAGGCCGAAGAGAGCTGAGGTGGAGGCGCTCGCCCCGCGAGATGGGGAGACGATCCTCTCCCTCGTCCACTCCGCCTCGCCCAAGGGAAGGAGGGAGGGGATGATCTGGGGGATCCTCACAAGCCTTGCCGCCGAGAGGCTGCCATCGCCCCTGGTGATACAGCCCCAAGACTACGCCGGCCTCGAGCTTCGCGGGGGGACGATAATTCTGGACGCCAAAGCCTCGCCTCCCGGCTCTAAGGGGTGGGGTTCGGACGGGTCTGGGCAGGTCAGAGGTTCCTGGAATAGGGCTCACCACCTGGGGGAGAGGATCTCCGGCGGAAGGCTCGTAGTCAGGGGCGGTGCCGGGGACTACCTGGGCCAGGAGATGGTGGGGGGCGGGATCGTTGCAGCATCATGCGGCGATTACGCCTTCAGAAATATGAGGGGCGGATGGGGGGTCGTCAGGGGCGACGCCGGAAATTACCTCGCCGTCGGAAACTCAGGGGGGAAGATCGCCGTCAAGGGGCGAGCCGGGGCGAGGGCGGGATGGCTGATGAGGTCCGGCAGGATCAGGGTGAGAAGAGATGCCGGAGAATACCTGGGGCTGATGATGAGCGGAGGCGAGATCTCCCTCCTCGGCAAAGCCGGTGCGAGGGCGGGCTGGCGGATGAGGGGGGGTCTCATCGAAGCAGAGGGATACGGTCCCCAGGCGGGGGATGATAGCGTTGGCGGCAGATTACTCTGTAGAGGAGATCCTTGAGATCTGGGAGACGTCCAGATCGAGCTGGCATCGGCCCCAGCTCCCAAGGCCGGTGATCACGGGGTCTATAGACGGCGATGGTTTCCCCTTCAAGAACTACAAGATCGTCGTCGATGAGAAGACCCTCGATAAGGGGGACCTTTACATCGAGAACTTCTTCGATCATCTGATAGTCCACTACCTCTTCTGCCCCAGGTCCCTGGAGACGGCGGGAAGGCTCGCCATGGCTGCCCTGGAGGGGCTCGCCAACGGGAACAAAACCCAGGCCCGGAGGATGGTGAACCTCTTCTCCGACATCGTCGTCGATACCTTCCGGCTGGAGCGGTCCGTCGATGACGAGGAGAAGGTCCTCCTGGGGTGGAGGGAGCTGGCGAAGGAGGAGCTATCTCCCCTGGATGAGGCGGTGGTGGGGTTTCTCGCCGAACTCTGGGGGGTGGCCCTCCCTTCATCGGATCATCCAGAGTCGGAGGAGCTCCTCAAAGTCTTTTCCTGGGGCGTAAAGGAGAGGTCGAGGTGGCCGAGGCAGTGTATGCAGATGGCTAGGATCCTGTCGGAGCTGCAGCCGGGGGTCCTGGGGTCCGGGAGGGTCCCTTCCGCGGAGGGGCTCCTCGGAGACGCCGATTCCGCCCCCTTATCGGGGATCGCCTCGGATCTGGAGCCGGAGGCTTACAGGGAGACGCTCTCGGTACTGGGGCTGGACGGCGATTTGAGACGGTGGTACCGGGACCAGAGCTACACCATCGTCATCAGGCCGACGGGCCAGGTGACGGAGAGCCGGTTTCCCTCAAGCCTCGCCAAGTGGCGGTTCTCCGATCCCCCCAGCGAACTGGACGTCGCCTACTCCCTCAGCCTCGCCCCGAGGCTGATACCGGGGGTGACGACCTACAAGCGGGAGGTGGAGTCCTGCTCCATGGCCGCCTCTGGAGAGAGGGTCCCCGACCTCCTGGTGGTCCTGGACAGCAGCGGATCGATGGGAGGCCACCGCCGGGGGACGAAGACCCATGCTGCGACCCTCGCCGCCTTTAAGGCGAGCGCCTTCGCCCACGGAGAGGGGGCAGACGTCGCCGCCATCAGCTTCAGCGACCAATTGGTCCACCAAGGGTGGACGAGAGACCTCTCCGCCGTCGAGGAGGTCCTCGTCCAGCACCTGGGGTCTCGGACCCACATCCCGGGCCGGGAGGTTTTGGATCTCGTCGTATCGAGGCCCGGCCCCCTCATCCTCTGCATCACCGACACCCACATCCAGAACCTCTACAACGAATGGGATTACATCCAGGAGGCGGCGGCTCTCGGCAGGTTCGTCCTCTTCTCCATCGACGGTGGCAATAAGAACGAGCAGGTGGAGGAGGCCCTCGGCGACCTCGGCGCCGTCTACTCCATCAACAGGCTCGACGACCTCCTCTCCCTCGTCGTCGAGACCGCTGAGGATGCGTATCGACCTCAGAAGGGCCATATGGGGCGTTTGGACGGGGAAAGTTTTATCTCCTCCGAGCGAATGGGATCAGGCTGAAGTGCCGGGGTAGGGTAGTTGGCCATCCTTTGGGACTGTGGATCCCATGACCCGGGTTCGAATCCCGGCTCCGGCCCTAATTAACCGCCAGCGATTTTCTTCTTACTCGTTCAGGGAAGCTTAAGGGCTCTCTTCCTTGGGGATGGCTGCCGTCGGAGTCTCCCCGGATTCGAACGCTGCGACCTTCTCCTCTTCCTCGACCACCATCTCGGCGACGTTGGAGGCGTCGACCTCGGTCAGTACGACGACCTCGCCGGTCTCAAGGAAGTACTTGGCGCCGAAGATTGTGAGCTTCTCCTCCTCGACCAGCTCTTTTGTGATCGGGCTTCTATCGAGGAGGTTCTTGATGACGAGATCGACGTTCTCGTCGATCGCCTCTTCCACTAGGTTGGACCCGGTCATGTTCGTCTCGCGCGCTATCTCGACGGCGGGCTCGATTTCGGTCATGATGCTCTCGATGTTCCCTTCAGCACCACCCTCTGTGGCAGCGGTGACGGCACCGCAACACTGGTGGCCAAGGATGACCAGGAGGGGTGTGTGAAGGTGCTCGACGCCGTACTCGACGGACCCGAGGACGATGGGGTCCATGACGTTTCCTGCGACTCTGATCACGAAGATGTCGCCAAGGCCTTGATCGAAGATCAGCTCAGGAGGGACCCTGGAGTCGGAGCAGGTGACCACCGTAACGAAGGGGCTCTGTCCCGAGACGAGCTCAGACCTCCTCTCAGGAAAGTCCTTGCTGGCGACCTCTCCGGAGACGAAGCGTTCGTTCCCCTCCATTAGGATGCTCCAGGCGTCTTCGGCGGATATGGCGTCTGCCGTCTCCTCTGAGGCGATCGCTCCGATCAGGCAGGCCGGCAGACAGAGAACCGCGGCCATGAGAGTCATCTTTTCGAAAATCCTTCTATTTGTCAATTACATCACCAATATCATTCTCAGATATACGGTTTTTCGAGCATTATAGAGGCGAGGTGCAGGGGTAGAGAAAACCCCGGTCTTCGGGCCGGGGATGAATCGTACCCCGCCTTAAGCCATGAATCTTTAAATACCATAACGGCATAAGCCAGTGTAATGCTCAAGGCCTTCAAATATAGGATCTATCCGACAAAAGCACAGCGGTCTAAGATGGAACAGACCTTGGAGCTGTGTAGATGGACCTATAACGAGACTTTGGCATATCGAAAAAACTCTTTCGAACAAGAAGGCAAATCCATATCTAAGTATGAGACTCATAACTTGCTGCCAGAGTGGAAGAAAAACAAACCAGAACTAAAAGGAGGTATTCTCTCAGACCCTCCAGAACGTCCAAGAACGGGTAGATCTGGCCTTCAAAGCGTTCTTCCGAAGGGTCAAAGCAGGAGAGACCCCAGGGTATCCCAGGTTCAAGGGGAAAGGATGGTACGATTCGTTCACCTATCCACAGCTGGGATTCAAACTGTCTTCCGGGAAGCTCGACCTCTCCAAGATCGGAGATATCAAGATCAAGCTCCATCGACCCATCGAAGGCAAGATCAAGAGGTTAACCGTTCGGAGATCTTCGACCGGAAAATGGTTTGCCTGCTTCTCAGTGGAGATCGACGATCCTCCGAAGCCTCCCTGGAAAGATGGGTTGATGGCGGGCATCGATGTGGGGCTGGAGAGTTTCGCTACGCTATCCAACGGAGAGAAGATCGATAACCCCCGGTTCTTTCGATCTGAGGAGAAGGCGTTGGCCAAAGCTCAAAGACGACTATCCAAATATGAGAAGGAAACTCCTGAGAGGAGGAAAGCTCTCAAAGTCGTCTCGCGGACCCATGAGCGGATAGCCAATCGCAGATACAATTTTGCTCATCAGGTCAGTCACAACCTGGTCGAAAGGTTCGGGCTGATTGCTTTCGAGGATCTGAGCATCACGAACATGCTTAAGAACCACTGCCTGGCTAAGAGCATATCAGACGCTGCCTGGAGGATGCTAGTGATAACCACATCGTACAAGGCTGAGAGCGCCGGTTCGATGGTGGTTCTAGTAGATCCCAGGAACACAAGTCAGCTATGTTCCAGGTGCGGCCTTAAAGTGCCGAAGTCGCTATCGGATCGGGTCCATGAATGTCCTCAATGCGGGCTGGTCATGGACCGTGACGAGAATGCGGCGATAAACATTCAAAGACTGGGACTACAGTCTCTGCCAAAAGCTAGAAGCCCTGCCCTTCAGGGCGGGGAGTAGTCACTAACACAGTATATAATCTTTGCTCTATTTTACAGACTGAAGGATGGCATCAAAAGTGGTCGGGTCCTCATAAGGGTGGAGCTAAGCTTTTGATAGAGGCTTTGGAGGAAGAAAAGCTTAAATCGATTCGGGAAATATGGATAGTCGTAAAAAGTGGGAGGTTAGTCATGAGAATATCGAGAATTATGCAGTTGCTGCTGATTTCGGCCCTATTTTTGGGGTCGGCCGCGGCAGAAGATCTGACTCCAGGCGACATAATGGAGGAGATGGACGAGGCTATTACGATCACCGGCCTGTCCATCGAGGAAGGATGGGTGGAGATCGCAAACCCGGGGATGGCGAGCCAGGACTTCACCTTCTGGACCCTCAACGACGAGGATAACAACACCTACTCCTTCTCTGAGGGGTTCGTCCTCAACCCGGGGGCCATCGTCAAGGTCCATACAGGCGAAGGTAACGACACCCAGACGGATCTATACTGGGGAAGAGACGACGTGGTTTGGGATGATGGAGAGGTGGTGACCCTGAAAGACGCCAACGGCGAGGTCGTTGCCCGGTACCCAGAGATCTCATGAGCGGCGAGAAGCCCTCGTCATAATTTTGGCGGGATCTTAAGGATCCCGCGCCTTCCTTTCATTTTCCGCATATCATCTGTAAAATGTCTCAACACTTTATCGATCCATCGGGCGTTCTTTATCACAGTTAGATTTTTATGCAATTTATTTTCATCAAAATAGAATCTGTAACTAACAGATGGATCCAGATGATGCCATCATAAGACAACGATAAATCTCAAAATGGACCCAAAAACAAATAAACAATATTTCGGAAAACTTTATATCATTTGAACTTAAGTAAAACTCAGGAGGTGTGATGTTATGAGTTCGAGTTCGATGAAAGGGGGACTGGCGCTTATCCTGGCGCTCGTCTTCTTCACCGCTGGCCTCTCCTCGGCAGAGGACGCGGACGCAAAGATGGAAGACTGGGAACAAGAGGGTTATGGCGTTGTAATAACCAACGCCAGCTGGGTCGACGAATGGGTAGAGATGACGAACTTGGGCAAGTCCAGCCAGGACCTTTCAGGCTGGAGCCTCAAAGATGAGCAGGAGCACATTTACGTCTTCCCCGAGGGGTTCAGCCTTCTCCCGGGGGGGCTCGTGGCGGTCCATACCGGTGTCGGGAACGATACTGAGACAGACCTATACATGAACATGGGCAAACCCATCTGGAACAACGGCGGCGACGTCGCCACCCTGATGGACGCCGACGGGACGGTGGTCTCCCAGCACCCGGAGGCTGAAGAAGATTGAAACGAGCTGGCCGGAGCCGCTCTGTATATTCCAATTTCTGAAGAGATCCTGACTTCTGAGATGGCGGGGCACCCGGGGTCTCCCGTCATCTCATGATGTTTATAGTCAGCTTTTTTCTCTTATTGATGATCGTTCTATGGTGGAATAGATCATATCCAGCGTCTTACCCTCCTCTTATAATCCACGTACTCCCTGCCGAAGGCCCTTTCCAGGTTCTCCTCCTCTCTTGGGATGAAGAATAGCCCCATCAGAATCGCGAAGATCAGAGGAAAAACGAAGGCTATCAACGACCCCAGGAATACCGCTTCGCCCAGGAGGATGGATACCATCCCGAGGTACATGGGGTGGCGGCTGATCCTGAAGGGGCCCGTGATCAGAAGTTTCGAGGGCATCTCCTGGGGCTTGACCGTCGTCCTGTTCTTCTTGAAGAGAGAATCGGTCCAGAGGTTCAAAACCACCCCAAAGCCGACGAGCAAAAGTCCCATGTAGGCGAAAGATGGCCCGACCACCTGCCGCCCCGGGTAAGCGTAGTGCGACGCCGCGGAGACGAGGAGAAGCGCCGCAAAATAAGTTGGAGGCTGAATCTCGCCCTTCATGCTGCCGGGATCTTCGCGGATTTGAGATAAATATATCTCTGCGATATTTCTTTACAGATTCCCGCCCGCGTCCAGATCCAGAGGCCCCACGGGGCTTTCAAGCGTCATCGTGGATATCGAATTGAAACCCACCCCCTTCATGGAGGCTAGAGGCTATTATCTCCACGCCCTCGAAAAGACCGTCCTCCCGTCGTACCTGATCCTGAGGATCCGATGGTAGGGTATCATAGTCCCGCCGAAGGTGAAGAAGGACCGACCAAGGGAGATCTCGCTCCCCCGGATGGTGATCCTGTCATCGGTCGCGCCCCGGTGGAGGACGTCGATCTTGCACTTCTCCATATTGAGGCCCCGCCACTTGATCTCGTTTAATATCGGTTTTGGGTGTCTTCCCTCCGGCTCGAACTCCGACAAGATCAGATCCCCTAAGTCCTCATCTCTAAATGATCAAGCTTGCAGCTGTCAACTACCCGCCAATGAATTGGCGGGCATGATGCTCGCCAGTATTGGGGGCTTGCGGCTCCGCAAAAAATCGGGCCACGATGGGCAGGTTGACAGCCCACCCTTGCAGCTATGTTTCGAGCTGCGACGGTGTCAGCAGGGCCAGAGAAACCACAGCAGACACAAGCAAACTGATCCTGATTAAGTCGGTTTGACCGGTAGATATGATGACAAACGGGGCATTCCTGGGAAGTATAGGCAGGGTCGATGTAGACTACTGGAACTCCAGCGATCGCTGCCTTGTACTCGAGGAACTGCCTGAGCTGATAGAATCCCCAGCTATGCTGTTTGCGTCTCTGAGCCTTCGAAACCGTCGTCCTCTCCCGGATACCCTGAAGATCTTCGAGGGCGATCACGGAAGAGGTGTCTTTGGCTTTCGCAACCAGCTTTTTGGAGATGCAGTGGTTTACGTCCCGACGAAACCTGGCCTCTCGACCCGAGAGTTTCTTGAGATGACGTTTGGCGCTATCGGTCCCACAGCTTT
>NZ_JARFPL010000022.1:0-41614 GCF_029167205.1 Candidatus Methanocrinis alkalitolerans | reverse complement strand
TCGTCTCCTCTCTATCGTCTCCTCTCTATCGTCTCCTCTCTATCGTCTCCTCTCTATCGTCTCCTCTCTATCGTCTCCTCTCTATCGTCTCCTCTCTATCGTCTCCTCTCTATCGTCTCCTCTCTATTTTGCTTGGCGCGAGCTCCACCGCCGGTTTTACCCGATCGCCTCCTCATCTTCCGATCTCTTCCCTCGTCAGGGACTCGTTTTCAGATCGGCGGCCCCGCCCCATCCGCTTCCCCCTCTGCAGACCCATCTTCCGCCCACAACCCTTATATATAATGTCAATATTTAGACATTATCGTACAAAATCATACATTATGGTGATCTCATGGAGTATCTGCAACAGATCGTGGAGGGGAGGGACCTATCCGTCCCGGAGGCGGAGGCTCTCCTCGGGGAGGTCTTCGAGGTAGCGACGGACGCCCAGATCGGGGCCCTCCTCGTCGCCCTCAAGATGAAGGGGGAGTCGGTCTCGGAGATCGCGGGGCTCGCGAAGGCGATGAGGTCCTCATCGGTGAGGATAAGCCCCCGGGTCCCGGGTCCCTTGATCGACACCTGTGGAACCGGCGGCGACGGGACGAACACCATCAACGTCAGCACAGCCGCTGCCATCGTAGCCGCATCCTGCGGCGCCTTCGTGGCGAAGCACGGAAACTACGCCGTCAGCTCGTCTTGCGGGTCCGCCAACGTCCTCTTGGAGCTGGGGGTCGAGGTCGCCCCCGGCCCCGAGAGGGTCTGCGAGGCGATCGAGACCCTGGGGATCGGTTTCATGCTCGCCCCCGTATTCCACCCCTCCATGAAACGGGTCGCCTCCGTCAGGAGGGAGCTGTCCATGAGGACGGTCTTCAACATCCTGGGCCCCCTCACAAACCCCGCTGGAGCGAGGTTCCAGCTGATGGGGGTCTACGACCCAAGGCTCTGCGATAAGCTCGCCGCCGCCCTCAAGATCCTGGGGGCGGAGAGGGCGATGGTCGTCCACGGCTCCGGCCTCGATGAGATCACCAACACCGGCCCGACCCGGATCTCCGAGCTCGACGGGGGGAGGCTCTCGAGCCGCACCGTCACCCCCGAGGACTTCGGCTACCCCATGGCCAGAATCGAGGATATCAGGGGTGGGACCCCCCAAGAGAACGCCGCAAAGCTGGTGGAGATCCTCTCGGGGGCGAGAGGCCCCTGCAGGGACGTCGTCGCGATGAACGCTGGGGCCGCCCTCTTCGTCTCGGGGATCGCCGAGACCCTCTCCGACGGAGCGAGGATGGCGGAGGTCGCCATTGACTCGGGCAAGGGCCTCGAGACGCTGAAGAGGATGGTCTTCTCCTGCGGCAGCCCCGAGAAGCTGGAGAGGTTCCTGTGACGAGAGCCAAGATCTGCGGGATCAGAGACGCTGCGGCGAGGGACGCGGCCGTGGCCTTCGGAGCCGATGCCGTCGGCTTCGTGGTGGAGATCCCCCGGTCGAGGAGGTCCATAGGCAGAGGCGAGGCAAGACGGCTCATCGAGGGGCTTGCCCCCTTCGTCTCCAGCGTCATCGTGGTGGAGCCCGACTCTGTGGCGGAGGCGGCAAGCATAGCCCTGGATACCGGGGCGGACGTCCTCCAGGTGAACGACTCCCTCAGCATCGAGGACCTCTCGGCCCTCGCCGAGATCATCCCCCAGAAGCTGGTGGCTGCGGTGCCGGCGATCCCGGGGATCCTGGACCGGGCCCGGGATCTCGAAGAGGTCGCCGACGCCCTCCTCGTCGACAGCTCCGACGGAGGAGAGCTCGGAGGGACGGGGACGGTCCACGACTGGAAGCTCTCCGCCGATCTGGCGAGGAGGGCAACAGTACCCGTCATCCTGGCGGGGGGGCTCGATCCCGGCAACGTCGCCGAGGCGATAGAGACCGTCCGCCCCTACGCCGTGGACGTATCCTCCGGCGTCGAGACCCATGGAGAAAAGGACCCGGATAAGATCGAGGCGTTCCTTCTGGAGGTGAGGGGTTGCCTATAGCTTCAGAGCTCTTCATCGAGGGGACGGGGAAGGTGCATCAAGATGGTCCAGCTCCGAGGCTCTTCGAGGTCACCGACCTCCTGGACCCCGAGGCTCCCCTCGCCCTCTACTCCGCCCTCCGGCGGGAGAGGTTCCCCTTCCTTCTGGAGTCCGTCGAGAAGTCGGGAGATAGGGCCCGGTTCTCCTTCGTCGGCGCAAGCCCCGCCGCCGTGGTGACGGTGACTGGGAGGCGGTTCGCTATCGAGATATGCAGCCGGGGAAGGGGCCTTGAGGAGGTCTTTAAAGAGAGGCTCGCCGCCTCGGCGGTGATAGACGGCGATGACGGATCGACGATATCCGGGGAGATACGGCGGGGAATGGACCTATTCGACCTCCTCCGGTCCGCCCTTCCCGTCGGCTCTTGCCCCTCGAAGTTCGGAAGGCAGGCCTTCCTCGGGGGCGGCATCGGCTACCTCGCCTACGACCTGGTGGGCGATAGGATAGGAAGGCCCAAGACCTCCGGCGCCCCCGACGCCAAGTTCGGGGTCTTCGAGGAGAGCTTCGTCTACGACCACCTGACGGGGAAGGTCTACCTTGCGGTGGCCCCCCTCCTCCTCGCCGGAGACGACCTCGAAGATATCGCAGCGGAGGCGAGAGACCGGCTCAAAGGCCTCCATCTGAAGGAGCCGGAAGATGGAGGTCTCTCTCCCCTCTCGGTGGAAGCGGATCCCGCCGGCCCCTTCGAGGAGTCGGTCCGAAAGGCCAAAGAGCACATCCTTGCAGGGGACATATTCCAGGCGGTCTTATCCAGGAGGACGAGGGTGAGGCTCGCCAATCCCGACCCCATCATCCTCTATCGGAGGCTCCGGGAGATCAATCCCAGCCCCTACACCTACATCTTCGAGTTCGAAGATCAAGCCCTGGTCGGGGCGTCCCCGGAGACGCTCTTCAGCCTCAGCGACAGGATCGTGACCACAAACCCCATCGCCGGAACGTGTCCCCGGGGCGGGTCCCCCGAGGAGGACGACCTTCTGGCGGCTAAGATGCTGGCAGACGAGAAGGAGAGGGCTGAGCATGTGATGCTCGTGGACCTGGGGAGAAACGACGTCCGGTCCGTCTCGAAGGCCGGGTCGATAAAGGTGGAGGATTTCATGTCCGTCCTGCGGTACTCTCACGTTCAGCATATCGAGACGACGGTCCGGGGGACGCTCCGGGATGGGTGCGACTCGTTCGACGCGGCTAGGGCGATATTCCCAGCGGGGACCCTCTCGGGAGCCCCCAAGATCCGGGCTATGGAGATCATCGACGACCTGGAGGAAGCGAGGAGAGGGATTTACGGCGGCGGGGTGGGCTACTTCTCCGCCGACGGCTCCGCCGACTTCGCCATCGCCATCAGGTCCGTCGTCATCGAGGGCGATACTGCCGTCGTCCAGGCGGGGGCGGGGATCGTCGCCGACTCCGACCCCCACCGGGAGTATCTGGAGACGGAGCGGAAGATGGCGGCGATGAAGCGGGCCCTGGGGGTGGCTGCGTGACGGCAAAGACCATCCTCTTCATCGACAACCAGGACTCCTTCGTCTGGAACCTCGTCGACTATGTATCCCAGTTCCACCCCGAGACGCAGGTGGCTCCAAACAGGATCGAGCCCTCCCGGGTGAAGGAGATCGACCCCCTGGGAATCGTGATATCGCCGGGGCCGGGCCATCCCGCAAACCCCAGGGACATCGGAAGCTGCATCGAGGTGATGAGGAGGTTTCAGGGGACGCCGATCCTGGGGGTCTGCCTCGGCCACCAGGCGATAAACCTCGCCTACGGCGGAACCATCGACCGGACCGCCCCCGTCCACGGGAAGGCCTCCGATATATTCCACGACGGCCGGGGGATATTCTGGGGGCTAAAAAGCCCCCTGAAGGGGGGGCGCTACCACTCCCTGGCGGTGGAGACCCTAGCACCGCCCCTGAGGATCACTGCCAAGACCGCCGAGGGTCTGGTGATGGGGGTGAGGCACATAGCCCTCCCCGTAGAGGGGGTCCAGTTCCACCCCGAGTCGGTCCTGACCCCGGAGGGAAAGAGGCTGATCGCCAACTGGATTGAGGGGCTCGTCAGATGACCTCCAAGGTCGTAAGAGAGATTCTGAGGGAGACCGAGGCGAGGCTCTCGGTCCATCCCCCGACCGCTGATCGGATGAAGGTCGGCGACCCCCGGGACCTCCCGGCTCGGGCGGCGAGCCTCCGGGCGAGGGGGCTATCTCCCATCATCGCCGAGATCAAGCCCCGGATCCTGGATAGATCCCTAAAGGCGGAGGAGGTGGCGGTCATCGCCCGGAGGTACGAGGCTGATGGGGCTTGCGCCGTCTCGGTCCTCACCCAGCCGACATACTTTATGGGGTCGCCGCAGAACGCGAGGGTGGCCAGGAAGGCATCGTCCCTTCCCATCCTCAGGAAGGACTTCATCCTGGTGGAGGGGCAGCTCGACGAGGTTGCATGCGACCTCGTCCTCCTCATCGCCGCATTCTCCGAGGACCTCGACGGCCTGGTGGAGGCGGCAAAGTCCAGGGGGATGGAGCCTCTCGTGGAGGTCCACACAGAGGAGGAGCTCATCGCCACCCTCAAGACCAGCACGAGGGTGGTGGGGATAAACAACAGGAACTTGTCCACCCTGGAGGTGAGCCTCGATACCTTCGAGAGGCTGGGGCCTGTGGCGAAGGGCTCGGGGCTCTTCGTAGTCGCCGAGAGCGGCATCATGACGAGGGAAGACGTCGTCAGGATGGAGGAGGCGGGGGCCGACGCCCTCCTCGTCGGAACATCCCTGATGCGGGAGCCTGCGTTCCTACCCATCCTCAATGGGGCGGCCCATCCCTGAGGGCGGAGCATATACGGAGCGGATGACCATCCTGAGCGGATGACCAGATAGAGATGGGAGCTGATGAAGATTTGATGAAGATCACAAATGCGTCGATGACGAGGTTTGGGAGGTTCGGCGGACAGTTCGTCCCCGAGACCCTGATGCAGCCCCTGAAGGAGCTGGCGGAGGCCTACGGCCGCCTCAAGGTGGACCTGGAGTTCAGGCGGGAACTCTCGGCCCTTCTTTCGAACTATGCCGGAAGGCCCACCCCTCTGTACCTGGCCCGGACCCTATCCCGGGAGCTCTCCCGGAAGGTCTACCTGAAGAGGGAGGACCTCGTCCACGGGGGGGCCCACAAGCTCAACAACGTCCTGGGGCAGGCCCTGGTGGCCAAAGCCATGGGGAAGACGAGGCTCATCGCCGAGACGGGTGCGGGGCAGCACGGCGTCGCCTCCGCCATGGTGGGGGCGAACCTCGGCCTCGATACGGAGGTCTACATGGGTGAGGTGGACATCGAGCGGCAGAAGATGAACGTCTACCGTATGGAGCTGTTGGGGGCAAGGGTGATCCCCGTCAGGTCAGGGTCGAGGACCCTCAAAGACGCCATCAACGAGGCGATGAGGGACTGGGCAGGAAGCTACGAGAGCACCCACTACCTGATGGGTACCGTGGCAGGGGCTCACCCATACCCCCTGATGGTGAAGGAATTACAGTCCGTCATAGGGACCGAGGCGAGGGAGCAGATCCTCGCCGCCGAAGGACGGCTCCCCGACTCCGTCGCCGCCTGCGTCGGCGGAGGCTCCAACGCCATGGGGATCTTCTCCGGCTTCTTGAACGACGACGTGAAGCTCATCGCCGTCGAGGCGGGGGGGAGGGGTACTTCCTCCGGCCGAAAGATCGCCGACCACGGAGCATGCCTCAACTTGGGGGAGGACGGGGTCCTCCACGGGGCGATGACCAAGATCCTCCAGGACCCCTATGGCCAGATCCTGGAGTCCTACTCCCTGGCCGCAGGCCTCGACTATCCCGGCGTCGGCCCCGAGCTCGCCCACCTCGTGGAGGTGGGGAGGGTAACCCCCGCCATCGCCGACGACGGCGCCGCTCTGTTGGGGTTCAGGCGGCTATCAGTCCTGGAGGGGATCATACCGGCCCTCGAGTCCGCCCACGCCGTCGGCTTCGCCCTCAACGACCCCGAGGCCCTCGGCGAGATCTCGATCATCAACCTCTCGGGGCGGGGGGATAAAGACCTCGCCACGGTGATGGACCACGAGGGGAGGGGGGGGATATGAAGCTCGCCGAGGCCTTCGAAAGGCGGCCCCTCCTCATAGCCTACATATCCGCCGGCGATCCCTCACCCGAGTCCGTCCCGGAGATCGCAGAGCTCCTCGCCCGGGCCGGGGCCGACGTCGTGGAGCTGGGCCTACCCCACTCCGACCCGATAGCCGACGGCCCCGTCATCCAGGCGGCGGCCATGAGGGCGATCGAGGCGGGAATGAACACCGACGTATACTTCGAGATGGCCTCTCGGATCCGGGCGGACGTCCCCCTCGTCTTCATGGGCTACTACAACATGATCTTCCGCCGCGGCCTTGAAAAGTTCGCCGGAGACTGCGCTGATAGCGGGATCGCCGGCCTCATCGTCCCGGACCTACCCCCGGAGGAGGCAGGCCCCCTGAGGGCGGCCTGCAGGAAAGCCGGAGTCGACCTGATATCCCTCATAGCACCGAATACGCCGGCCGAGAGGATTCCCCTCATCGCAGAAAGTTCCAGCGGCTTTCTCTACCTCGTCGCCCGCTCCGGGGTGACCGGCGCCAGGGCAGAGGTCCAGGATTCTACGAAGGCGCTGATCGAGAGGGTGAAGACCCCCCTCCCCAAGGCCGTAGGGTTTGGGATATCGACGCCGGAGCAGGCGGCGGAGGTGATCCGGGCCGGGGCCGACGGTGCCATCGTAGGGTCCGCCTGCGTCGACCTGATCTCCCGGGGGGACCTGGCGGGCCTGGAGGATCTCATCCGCCGGATGAAGGCGGCGATCAGAGAGGCGAGGCCGATCGAGGCGGTGGGGAGGGTCTGAGGGATGAGTGAAGGGGGCAGGTCGGTTCTATCCACCCTGCCATCCCCACTTTTCACGGTCCACGGATCGAGCGGTAGTCTCCCTATTTTGAGTTGATACAATTTGGAACTACGACAGTCCTCATAAGCTCTTCAATCGTCCAGATATGATCTGTAAGGCCTGCCGCCATGGCAGACGATCTTGATTTACAGCGACGTTTGCCATCATTAACCTCGACTCTCAATGATTTAACAGGTCTTGTCAGGTTCTAAACCCAATCCTCCCAGACGCAAGATGCTTCAAGCATCTCCTCTTTTTTGGAGAATGATAGTGTTTTTCTAACCATTCGGCAGTTCATCTGCCGCGAGGTCAGATTCGTTCTTTCGACATAAGCTGTGTTAAGGCCCATCAGATTGAGAACTTCTTTAGGATTGCCATAGACTACTCGGTGAATGATACCGATTAGCCGTCCCCCTGAGCGGTGCTTAGTTACCTGAAGACATTTCCACCCAGGTTGTGGTTTTTTACGAGTAGGTGGTCGTCCTCGACCAGCGTATTCCGGTATCTTACCCCACGTTTGAAGCATTGCTTCCGGATAGCTATCGTTTCCATCGCTAGCTATTGCCGGCGGTTCGGTAGGGTTGCTGCGGTCTTTGATTTGAGACATCATTACCATAGCAACATCCTCTTCGTTCTTTCCGATGGCTCTCCCTACTCTCAACCTGGTGTCGATATCTATGGCAGTGCCCCGCCAGAAGCTGCCTCGATCGGGTTCTTCGAAATGTCCACTTTTTTCCCTTTGTGACCCACATAGGTCCACATGGCATCAAGCTGAACACGAGTCAGAGGATAGTTAGCGAGAAGCAGCGACTCGATCTTTTCTACATGGTTTGATGCTTCGCGAAGCCAGCTCATGACGGTCTCCTCTTTGATTCCCTTGATTCTATGGATGGAGGCAAGACTATTCCTTTCGGCAACCATCGCCAGGCATTCAAGGATCTCTTTGGGATTATGATGCCGACCATAGAACACCGTTCCCTTGTTCTCTACGAAGACTTTATCGCAGGTTGTACATTTCAAACGTTGAGTGCCCTTTCCGGTTCGCCCATACTTGACAATATTTCCGTGGTCAACCAGACCGTAATCGGGACAATCTTTGTTCCAGCAAAACGAACCAGCTAAGACCAATCGATTTGCCTTCATTGCTTACCTCGAACATAATATCGATAAAAATAATATATAAACTTAATTGGGGCGAACTACCGAATTATGCCCTTCTCATTTAATGATCTGATTGCCCAATGATGGTCATAGGTGAGTAAAGAAGCCAAAAATGAATCTATAAGCGCCAAATATTCGATATATGGTTCGGTCCTAAAGGGGTGCATTATCTAGGATTGGAATCGTAACCTTAATCTCCGATCGGAGGGCAAAAGCCGGGTATGCCCCCCAAAGTCCTCTTCACCACCGTCTACAAGAACGACCCCGAGCCCTACGATTACATAGGCTCCAACGCCCGGTCGAAGTGGTTTCGGTTCCGCTGGCCCCGGATCCAGTCCTTTGGCCTGCGCTTCCTCAAGCAGAACATCCCCGAGATCGAGATTTTGGAGTACCCGACCTTCGAGGAGTACAAAAAGAGGCTCGCCGAGGACTGGGACGTCGTCGGCTTCTCCTTCTACCTGAACGAGACTTGCGAGATCCTGGAGATGGTCGACGCCGCCAGAGCCTCCGGGACTGTAGGGGAGCTGTGGGCCGGAAACTACGGCGCCCTGACGCCTCAAATTCAGGACAAATTCGACCGGATCTTCGAGGGGTACGCCGAGGGAGCGGTCGCCCCCTACTTCGGCCGCAAGATCGAGCAGAATCAGGTTCTTCACCCGCCGCTGATCGAGTACCTGGCAACCCCCTTCAAGAAGAAGCTGAACATCTACGGGATCATGTTCACGACGAGGGGCTGCGGCGTCGGCTGCAAGTTCTGCCAGACCCCCAAGTTCTGCAACCGTCCCCATCCCGTCCCCCTCGATAGCCTGGAGCGGGTGATATCCTACTACAAGGAGCGCGAGATCAACGTCGTTTTGATCGAGGACGAGAACTTCGGCGCCAACCGCCGCCACGCCGACAAAGTCGTCGAGCTCCTGGACGAGTACGGGATGGTCTGGGGGTGCATGGCCCGGGCCGACTACCTGCGAAAGAAGATCCCCGAATGGGTCGAGATGAGGACGCGGCCCGACCCGACAACGGGGAGAAAGCCCCGGATGGTGAAGGGGTTTGCGGGGGCGGCGATCGGGATCGAAAACCTCCACCAGGAGAAGCTCGACGACGTCAACAAGAAGGAGGGGACCGAGGACGTCCTGGAGACGGTGAGGCTCCTCCAGAAGTATGGTCTGGGAACGGTGGGCTACTACATGATCGGATTTCCCGACGATACGAGGGAGTCCCTCAAGACGGACATCCAGAGCCTCGCGAGCCTCAAGCTCGACATAACCCAGATCTGCATCATGACGCCGCTGCCCCAGACGAAGCTCTGGGACGAGCTGGACGCTGATTACGGAATCTTCGAGGAGGACTGGCACCGCTTCGACATGAAGCACCTCGTCTGGAACCATCCCAACATTCCCCCAGCGGAGATGGAGGAGATATTGAGCTGGTCTTTGAAGAGGGTCTACAACCGGCTGACGCCGCTGCGGACATCTTTCAGAGTATGGGCGAACGCCTACCGGTATGCAGGGATCGACGGTATGAAGGAGGTCGCCTCCTACGTCTCCCGGGCGAACCGGTTCGACTTCCACCCCGAGAAGCCCTGGCTCCTGGACTCGGAGGCGAGAAGGTAACATGAAGGTCCTCCTCCTCTCCTCGCCGGTCGTCCAGCCCGACTTCGACCGGATAGCGAGGATCCCCAGCTACGGCCTTGCGTCCATTGCCGGAAACGTCGACGACCTCTGCACCGTCTCCGTCGCCGACCTCCACGGGACGAAGAGGCCGAAGGAATATCTCGAAGGGGTTCTGAAGAACGGCTACGACCTGGTGGGCCTCAGCTGCATGAGCTTTCAGTATCACGCCGTCCTCCCCCTCGCAAAGATGGCAAAGGAGAGCGGCGCTGCCACGGTCTTCGGCGGCTACCACCCTACCCTCAGCTACGAAGAGATCGGCGATAGTCAGGAGGGGCGGCTCGCCGACTACATCGTCAGAGGCGAGGGGGAGGCGACCTTCAGAGAGCTGATCGAAGCGATCGACGACGGCCGCGACCTCGCCGAGGTGAAAGGGCTCTCCTATTGGAAGGGGGACGAAATGGTCCATAACCCCCCAAGGCCTGTCCTCGACGTCTCACAGATAAGGATGCCCAACCGCGACTGTCGGCTGATCACCACAGGCTTTGAGAGCTTCGGAGTGCCCATAGATTCCGTCGAGACGAGCCGGGGGTGCACCAACGGCTGCAAGTTCTGCTCCATCCAGCACATGTACGGCCGCTCCTTCCGCAGGTACCCCTTTGAACGGATCCTCGAGGACATCCGGGACGCCGAGGCCCACGGCGCAAAGTCGATCTTCTTTCCCGACGACAACATGACCCTGGACGTCAAAAGGATGGAGCGGCTCTGCGACGCCATCGTCGAGGCCGGCCTCTCCCACCTCAAGTACAAGGTCCAGGCCTCGGCCCGGGGGATCGGGTCGAGCAGAAGGCTCGTCGAGAAGATGGCGGCGGCCGGATTCGACGGCGTATTTCTGGGGATCGAGAACACCAGCCGCGAGAACCTGCGGTTTTTGGGGAAGGGGAAGATGTCGGACAACGCCGACAAGGCCGTCCAGTACATGCACGAGAACGGGATCATCGTCTCCGCGGGGCTGATCGGAGGAAACCCCGAGGACGACGCCGAGGACCTCTGGTCGAACTTCGAGCTGGCTCGGAAACTCAAAGTCGACATACCGATCTTCTACATCAGCACCCCTTACCCCAAGACGGAGATGGCGGTGGAGCTAGAGGCGATGGGGCTCGTCGCCTGTGACGACTACCGGTTCTACGACGGCCTCCACGCGAATTTAAATACGAAGCACCTGACCGCCGAGGAGGTCGCCTATATCACCTGGGAGATGAACGCGAAGTACTACGACCTGGCGTGGTTTAGGTACAACAAGATCAAGAGGCTCTACCCGAAGTGGTTCCTAAAGGAGACGCTGCGCCTCGTCCCCTTCTACGCCAAAAGGAAGCTTGGCCTCCTCCTGGGGCTCAAGACCCCCCGGGACTACTTCAGAGAGGACCTGGAGCGGGGGGAGCTGTGCAAGGGGGTGGCCTGAGATATCGAAGTCGGATCTCAGGTTGGACGAAAATTAATCTGACTGCTCGACGGCGGCGTTGCAGGCCCCGTAGAGGCTCACGTCATAGTTCGTGATGACATAGACCGGCGTCCTCTCCAGGATCTGCCGCTGCTTTTCGGCGTTGAGAAACTCATCGGAGAACTCGGGCATTACGAAGACCTCTCTATTTTTGGCGGCGATCCCCCCGGCGATGTAGAGGCCGCCGGTGGCGAGCGCCTCCAGGACGAAGTTCTTGGCGCACCTGCCGAAGCATCTCGCGTAGACGGCGAAGGTCTCCCGGCAGAGAGGGTCGGTCGTTCTGTATTTCGAGATGGCGGCGGCCTTATCCTCGGCCTCCTCGATCTCGGCGGTCAGATCCGTCCCGCCGCGCCTCCCCTTCAGAAAATCGTAGATCCCCTCGATCCCCCGCCCCGATAGAAGATCCTCGTAGCTCGCCGGGGCCTTCCTCCCGCCCCGGATGAAATCGGCGAGGTCGAGGTCGAACTGATCCTGGACCGGAAAGTCCGCGTGGCCCCCTTCGCTCGGGACCGGTCTGTATCTTTTGCCGTCATAGACCAGGATCGCCTTCCCCATGCCCGTCCCGGCGCCGATGACCGCCCGTCCGTCTCCGAAGGCCGGGTCGCCCCCCTTCGCAGAGAAGAGGTCGACCTCCTTCAGGGATTCTATCCCCTGGCCCAGGATCATAAAGTCGTTTTCTATCCTGAACTCATCAAAGCCGAACTCCCTCCTTATCTCCTCGGCGTCCACCGTCCAGGGGAGGTTCGTCGGCTTCGCCCTCCTGGGGTCGGCGACGGGACCTGCGACCCCGACGACCCCCCAGCCGACCTCGATCCCGTATTTCTCCCGGCCATAATCGAGGGCCTCCCGGATCGCCGGGACGAGGGAGAAGAGCCTTCTGCTCTCGAAGTGGGCTGAGTAGAGGAGGGAGGCCTCCCCGTCCCTCACCCCGGCGACAGCGATGTTGGTGTTAGTCCCGCCGACGTCCCCGCCGAGGACGAAGCCGTCAAACTGACCGACCTCGAACTCCGTCTGGTGGATCCTCGTCTTCATCTCATCTATCGCCCCGTTCCTCTTCATCCACGTCTCCGATTATCCTGAAAAGATCCTTCATTTTGAGACCTAAACCCCCTCCAGCCTATCGAGCGCCTCTGCCGCCTTCCTGCGGACATCGGGGTCCTCGTCCTCCAGAGCCCTCTTCAGGGGCTCTTCTGCCCTCGGATCTCCGATCTCGGCCAGGGCCGCTGCCGCCGCAAACCTCACCACCTCGTCCTCATCGGCGAGGGCTTCGATGAGCGGCTCTGCCCTTCTATCGTCGTCGAACCCCGCGAGTCCGACGACGGCCATCAGCCTCACCGCCTGATCGTCGTTCTTCAGAGCCTCAATAAGCGGATCGACGGCCTTCGGGTCGCCGATCTCTCCAAGAGCCCAGGCAGCCCAGATCTGGACGGAGGGGTCTATATCCCCCAGGGCTGCGATGAGGGGATCGACGGCATCGCCGCCTATCTCGGCCAGGGCCGCGGCCGCCACGGTCCTTACCCCCTCCTCCTCGTCGCCGAGGGCGGCGATCAAGGGATCGACCGCCCCAGGGCCGCCGATGGAGCCGAGGGCGAGGGACGTCCAGGTCCTGACGCTCGCCTCCTCGTCGCCCAGCGCCTCGATGAGAGGTGTCACCGCCCTCTCGTCCCCGACGGTCGCCAGGGCGTGGGCAGCACCGGCTCTCACCTCGGGCACCTCATCTTCGAGGAGGTCTATCAGGGGGACGGCCGCCTTATCGCTCCCGATATCCCCGAGGGCGACCGCCGCCATCGCCCTCACCTCCGGCTCGTCGTCTCTTAGAAGATCGATCAGCGGGCCGACCGCCCTCTCGTCACCCAGCCCCCCGAGGATCGTTGCTCCATAGACTCTAAGGGCAGAATCATCGTCCTTGAGGGATGAGATGAGGCCGTCGATGGCCCTCGGATCGCCCCCCATCTCGCCGAGGGCGTGGACCGCTGCCGCTCTGACGGCGGGCTCTCCATCCTTCAGAGCCTCGATGAGAGGATCGATAGCCTCCGGTGATCCCGATCCGCCGAGGACCGTTGCCGCGATCATCCGAACGGTGGCGTTCTCATCTCCGAGGGCGGCAATCAGGGGGCCGACCGCTCTTGGATCCCCGATCCTTCCCAGGGCCTCCGCCGCCATCGCCCGGACGGACCAGTCTCCATCTCCGAGGGCCTCGGCGAGGGGATCGACGGCCTCTGCCCCTCCTATATCCCCCAGGAGGGTGGCGGCGATGACCCGGACGGTGGTGTTCTCATCCCCGAGGGCGGCTATCAGGAATCCTGCCGCCTTCTCAGAATTGATCTCGACGAGGGCGCGGACGGCCGCGGCCCTGACGGCAGGATCGCCATCTGCGAGGGCTTCGGTGAGGGGCTCGATCGCCCTCGGATCAGCGAGCCTTCCCAGGGCGGCCGCCGCCAGGGTCCGGACGGCTGGGTCCTCATCCAGAAGGGCGCCGATGACGGGATCGACCGCCCCGGGGTCTCCGATGCCGGCCAGGGCTATCACCGCAGCCCCCCGGACCTCCCACTCGCCGTCCTTGAGGGCTTCGACTAGGGATCCGACCGCCCTCGCATCGCCCATCTCTCCGAGAGATAGGGCGGCGGCCACCTTCTCCCCAGGATCGCCGTGCTCCAGATCGAATATGAGGCGGGATAGCTCGTCATCTTCTTCTATCGCGCCATCTTTTTCTTTTTCTTCTTCTACTACTTTTTCTTCTTCAGCCACCTCGCCATCGGCAGGAGCTTCAGCTATCTTTCCCAGGGCCTCCGAGGCCTTCGACCTGACCCACGGGTCCTCATCCTGGAGGGCTTCTCTGAGGGGGATTATAGCCCCCGGATCTCCTATATCCCCGAGATGGGTCGCGGCCCACCCCCGGACCCATTTGTCCTCGTCTTTTAGGCCTAAGATCACCCTGTCCAGATATTCGGGCCTGCCGAGCTTGACCAGAGAGCTTGCCGCGTGGAGTCGGACCATGGAGACCTCATCGGATAGGGCCTCGATGAGGGGGTCGATCGCCCGGGGGTCGCCGAGATTTCCGAGGCTCGCTGCCCCGCCGGCCCGCAGCCCCCATTCTGGGTCCTTCAGGTATGCTATGGCATCGTCGACCTTGTCTGCCGCGACTAGACTCGCCAGCGCCGCGATGATCATCAATGTAAAAATCGGCTTAAATTTCATATCGGCATCCCCTGATGAAAAGAGACGGTCCTGAAGGTTGAAAAGAATATCGTCGCTTTACAGCTATAAACAGCCTGAAGCGATCCGGCGGATGCCACCATCCAAGAAAGATCTCTTCATCTCCGGCGACCCCGGTCCATCCGATCGCCATATCTGCAACCTCTCGATATCCCTAACCCCCTCGATCTCCTCAGCTTCTCGATATCCGCAACCGCTAAATCCTCCGGAGGATCTTTGGAAGATGGTGCCATGACCCTCAAAGATAAGCCCCTGGACCTCCTGGAGGAGTCGGAGATCAGGGCCCTTTTGGACGACGAGGTCCCGGAGAGCAAGGTCATCGACTACAAGAAGTTGCTCCCCGGCCCGTCGGACCTGGAGAAGAGGGAGTTTCTCCGGGACGTCTCCTCCTTCGCCAACGCCTCCGGAGGCCACCTCATCTACGGGATAGACGAGGAGAACGGGATCCCCGTCAGGATATGCGGCCTATCTGATATCGATCCGGACCACGAGATCCTCCGCCTCGAGTCGATGGTCCAGACGGGGATCGCCCCCCGGATCCCCGGAATATCCATGAGGGCCGTCCCCCTCTCGGGAGGCGGGTCTGTCATCGTAGTCCGGATCCCCAAAAGCTGGGCCTCCCCTCATATGATCACCAAAGGTTCCTCCCGGTTTTACTCTCGAAACTCCGCCGGCAAGTATCCCCTCGACGTCTTCGAGATCAGGACCGCCTTCTCCCTCACCGGGACCGCCGCCGAGATGATGAGAGAGCACCGGGCCGAGGCCCTGGCGAAGATCGTCGCCGCCGAGACTCCGGTCCCTCTGGGGGTAGGCCCCAGGATCGTCTTCTCCATAGTCCCCTTCGGAGCCTTCGAGCCGTCTTCGTCCTTCGACGTATCGTCCCTGGTCAGGGACTACAGGAGCGGCAAAGGCGCCCTCCCTCTCCCCCTGACGGGCCTATTCACGGGGTGGAGGTACAACTTCGACGGCCTCCTCACCTACGACGACCGGGGCTCCTACACCCAGGTCTTCGTCAGCGGGATCGTCGAGGCCGTCGACTCCGTCATCCTGGGCGACCGTTCGAAGGATCTCGAGGAGAAGACGATACCGAGCCTCCGATACGAAGAGGCGCTCCTGGAGGGCCTCCCTCGGTACACCTCCGTGATGGAGCGGCTGGGGGTCGAGCCTCCTGTCTTCGTGATGGTGAGCCTCGTAGGCGTCAAGGGGAGGTCGATTCTGGTCTCCACCCCGGAGTTCTCGGGAAATAAGGACGTAAAGATCGACCGAGACTCCCTCATCGTCCCCGAGATCATGATGGAGAGCTTCGGCCGGAAGGCCGATGAGGTCTTGAGGCCTGCCTTCGACGCCGTCTGGAGGGCCGGAGGGTGGGAGAGGTCGATGAACTACGACGAAGAGGGCCGCTGGATCGGGAGGATTTGATCAGGAGGAGGTGACCGGGGAGGCAAAGCCCCCAGGACATCAATGGAAAGGATAAATACTTGTAAATCCATACTAAAAGATACAAAATAGATTGGGGTGTTCTTTTGAAGTACGAAGTCCTCGATAAAGTGGCGGCTCTGATGACGGCGGCCTTTGGCCTGGTGGCGGCGCTGGCCTGGAACGACGCGATAAAGTCTCTCTTCGCAGAGGGTGGGCCCCTCTATTTCATGGCAGCTTACGGTATATGGGGCTATGCGATCCTGGTCACCATCATCGCGGTCTTCGCGACCATATGGATCGGAAAGATGGCCGAAGAGGCGAAGAAGAAGGAGAAGGCGAAGGGGGCTTGAGGCGGATAGGTCCTCATTTTTCTTTGGCGATTCCGTCGGTTAAATCCAACTTTTCTAAATGGCGACACTTTTCACCTTCTTTCGCTCCTCCTATTTTTCACCAGCCCTTGAGAAAGCCTTTTAGGGAACCGGGCCGTTCGCCCTCTCATTGCCTTTACATCGGACTTGATCGCCATGTTCCCCGAGGACGCTTACAATCTGGACTTCTTCAAAGAGGAGGGGTTTTTCCGGAAGAGCTGCGATAGATGCGGCGGCCGGTTCTGGACGAGGGACCCCTCCAGGACCACCTGCGGAGACCCCCCCTGCGACCCCTACACCTTCATCGGGTCCCCGGTCTTCCGCCGGGAGATCGGCCTGGACGAGATGAGAGAGCACTACCTCTCCTTCTTCGAGGAAAAGGGCCACACCCGAATAAAGAGGTACCCGGTGATCGCGCGATGGAGGGACGACATCTACCTCACCATAGCCTCCATCGCCGACTTTCAGCCCTTCATAACTTCGGGGGAGGTCCGGCCTCCCGCAAACCCCCTGACGGTATCCCAGCCCTGCATCAGGCTCGACGACCTCGACTCCGTCGGAAGGAGCGGCCGCCACCTCACCACCTTCGAGATGATGGCCCACCACGTCTTCAACACCCCCGATGAGGAGATCTACTGGAAGGAGCGGACCGTCGCCCTCTGCGACGAGCTCCTCCTGGGCCTCGGCGCCGACCCCATGGCCATAACCTACAAGGAGTCGCCCTGGGCCGGGGGCGGGAACGCCGGCCCCTCCGTCGAGGTGATGATGGGAGGCCTGGAGCTTGCGACCCTCGTCTTCATGGACATGAAGGCCTCCCCCGGGGGCGAGTACGAGATCAAGGGGGAGCGGTACGAGAAGATGGAGAACTACATCGTCGATACCGGCTACGGCCTCGAGAGGTTCGTCTGGGCCTCCAAGGGGACCCCTACCATCTACGACGCCATCTTCCCCGACGTCGTGGAGCACATATCTGAGCTGGCGGGGATCGAATCTGCCGTCTCCGACGAAGAGAGGTCCCGGATCCTCGCCCACAACGCTCGCCTCGCCGGGATGGTGGACCTGGAGGATGCGAGCCTGCGGGACCTCCGGGGTAGGATCGCCTCCGATATTGGGATCTCGGCGGAGCAACTCGACGAGATCATCGCCCCCCTGGAGCGGATCTACGCCGTCGCAGACCACACCCGGTGTCTCGCCTACATGCTCGGCGACGGGATCATCCCCTCCAACGTCAAGGCAGGCTACCTCGCCAGGCTTGTCATCAGAAGGACCATAAGACAGATGAGAGACCTCTCGATAGAGGTTCCCCTATCCAGCCTGGTGGCGATGCAGCTGGCGAAGCTCGACTATGGCGACCTCGATGAGCGGCTCGATACCATCGTCGAGATCCTCGACCAGGAAGAGGAGAGGTACGCCGAGACCCTGGAGAAGGGGCGACGGCTCGTGAAGAGGATCGCCGAGGGGCGCGGGAAGAAGGGGGAGACGATCCCCCTCTCGGAGATGATATCCCTCTACGACTCCCACGGGATACCCCCGGAGATCGCCAAGGAGGCGGCCCTGGAGGCGGGGGTCGAGGTTGAGCTGCCCGACAACTTCTACTCCCGGGTCGCGAGCACCCACATAAAGGCAGAGAAGGCCGGAAAGGAAGAGGTGAAGATCGACCTTCCCGAGACCCGCCGGCTCTTCTACGAGCGGCCCTCCGAGAGGAGGTTTGGCGCCCGGGTCCTGGAGGTCGTCGACGGGAACGTCATCCTCGACCAGACCCTCTTCTACCCGGAGGGGGGAGGCCAGCCCGCGGACCTCGGCCTGATTCGGAAGGGGTCGAAGGCCTTCAGGGTCGTCGACGTCCAGCCGGCGGGAAAGGTCGTACTCCACAGGATCGCCGATGAGGAGTCGGGGGCGGCAGCCGCCGAGATCCGCCCTGGGGACGCGATCGAGGGTGAGGTTGATATGGGCCGGAGGACGGCCCACGCAAGGCACCATACTGCGGCCCACATCGTCCACGACTCGGCGAAGAGGGTCCTGGGAAGCCACATCTGGCAGGCTGGAGCCCAGAAGTCGGAGGACCGGGCGCGCCTCGACATCTCCCACTACAAGCGGATATCCCGGAAGGAGCTGAAGGAGATCGAGCTATTGGCCAACAGGATGGTGATGGAAAGCATCCCCATATCGACGGGATGGCTGGATCGGACCGAGGCGGAGAAGAGGTTCGGCTTCGAGCTCTATCAGGGGGGCGTCCCGCCAGGAAACAGCATCAGGGTCGTCCAGGTGGGAAGCGACGTCGAAGCCTGTGCCGGAACCCACTGCACCAACACCGGTACTGTGGGCCCCATCAAGATCCTCAGGACCGAGAGGGTCCAGGACGGGGTCGAACGGATCGAGTTCGCGGCCGGCGAAGCCGCCGTCCTCCGGGGACAGGAGAGAGACGACCTCCTCTTCGCCGGTGCCGAGGCCCTCAGCGTCCCCCCTGAGCAGCTCCCCAGGACCGCCATTCGGTTCTTCGAGGAGTGGAAGGACCTGAGGAAGGAGGCGGCCCGGCTCAAAGAGGACCTGGCTAGAGCCCAGATGGAGGGGCTCACGTCCAAGGCGGTCGAGGTCGGAAGCCTGAAGGTCGTCGTCGAGATCGTCGAGAACGCCGACGTTGAGGAGCTGATCAAGGCCGCCTCTATGATCTCGGCAAAAGACTACGTCGCCATCCTCGGAAGCGAGAAAGGGGGGGCCAAGATCGTCGCCGCCGTCGGGAAGGCGGGCCTTGAAAAAGGCCTGAAAGCCGGAGATATCGTCAAGGCTGCGGCGAAGGTCGTCGGCGGCGGTGGCGGCGGAAAGCCCGAGATCGCGCAAGGCGGAGGCCCCTCGGCGGAACGGCTCTCGGAGGCGCTGGAGGCAGGGCTGGCGAAGGTCAGGGCCGCCTCCGGGGGCTGAAATCTATTTTTCGTTCTCTCGACCTTCACCCAAAAAAATCGGCCCCCTCCCCCACCGTGTCCGCGAACAGCGGCAGGATTCGCGATCCTTTAAAGATCGATCGCCTCGACGCTTAAAAGAGACCTCCATCCCCTTATGGGCGGCCACTCGTCCTCGTGGAAGGTGAAGATCCTCTCCTCGGCGTCAGCCTCGCCCAACTTGATTATGATCCGATTCGTCTCGATGGTGTAGCCCTGGGGCCAGTCGGGGTTCAGCTCCTCCTCCGTCTCGATGACCATCGGCTGGTCGGAGGCAAGTTCAAGATAATTCTCTCCTTCAAGCTCTGCCTCCAGATCCTCGATCTCCACAATCCTCTCGGAAGCGTAGGCGATCTGTCGCAAAAAGGTCATGGTGCTTCTGTTGAGGGCCTCGTACCGGCCAGATCCAGGCGGAACCGCCGCAGACGTCCCGTTCGCGCGGTGTATCGTGTACGATATGGCCGCGGTCATTGAGGTCTCGTTGAGTTCGGCGTAGCCGTCATCGCAGAAGTCCTCTTGGGTCCCACTGCAGATCGCCGTCGAGACGAGTACCAGAACCGTCGCAAGAATGGCGATCCTTGAAAGTATCCCCTTCGCTTTCATCTTCGCTTTCATCTCCGTTTCGAGATTCCTTTATCATCCAAAAAGGGTTGGGGACCCGGAAGAGCGAGTCCCTCGTCGACCTCTACACTTTTATCCAGGATCCTTTGACCCGAGAATATCGACTTGGCTCAGTTTCTTCTGTTTGTAGTTTCTAGGTCACCTGTGAGAGGGGCGTCGTGCTCAGGCGAGGCGTCAACGACACTTCTCTGATGGGTGCTATCGTAGAAATTGTCCTCGACTCAGCGTCCTTAGTACCCTTACCCGGCTCCTGGATGGTGCTCCTGTCGACGGCTCTGCTCCTGTCGGGCTGCTGCAACGGCGTCGTTCCGGCCTTCGTCTTCAGTGCGTACATGAACTCCTGGAACTCGAACTCGCCGTCAGGTCCAGTGGCTAATCCAGAAAAGACGTAGATCGGCTCGGTCACGTCCTGCCTCTCATCTCCTGAGGTCTCGTAGTAAGCGAGATGGACGTCAGTGACCACGGCTTTATCAACGTCGGCAATCTCGGTGGTCAGCCCCTTCTCCTGGAGAAGTCTGAAGGCCTCTTCGGGGACGAGAAGCTCGTAGGTTCTGTCAGCTCTTCTGGGGGTGGCGGAGGCTACGGCCATTCTATCGCCGATAACCCTAGATACTTTGGTATAGCCCTGGACCTGGCCGCCATCGCCCAGGAGTACTGTGATCGTCGAGCCAGCACCTTCCACCGGGAGGCCCTCTAGGGTTCGGGAGTACTTTGCAATCCCCATCATGTTTTCAGCCCGGCCCGTCGGCCCTCTCTCGCTCAGCTGCTGCCGGGTCAAAAAGGACATTCCCGAATACAGATAGCCGTCAGGCAGAAGCCTGTTTTGACTGGCGTAGGCGTCGGCGGTCCGTTTCAGGACGTTTGCGTCAGGAAGTCCCTTCTCCGGATCGGCAAATGCGTTCTTGTAGTCGAGGAATAGAGTCTCCGCGCCGGAGGCCTTCTCGACGGATACGTATTGCCTCTCATTCAAGATGACGAAGTTGGACTCCTCATCCAGGACCTCTCCTTTAGCTCCCCTGCTGCCAGCGACCTCCGAGGCGTAAGCCCTCGTCACGTCGGGGCTTTTCAGGGCGTAAATTCCGAGGGTGTCGGGAACGTCGGGAAGCTTCGCCTCAAGGACGAATTCCGGCGTGGTATCGAATCCTTCTTTTTCGGGCAGCGTCATCGTCAGAATAGAGCTATCCGTGCAGAATCCTGGTTCATGATTCGGGATCAGGGCGTAGGCACCTATCACCAGAGAGAGGCCGATCATAAGGTAAGTGTATTTGCTCATCTTCATCTACATCACCTCTATTTCGTTAGCGTCCACACCCACCATGTCTGTCCCGGGCTGGGATCTGAAGCAACAGAACCTTTGCCCCATATGTGGTCGTTGGCGGTCGCCTGGGTTGCGATAACCCTTGCTGTTACGCCGCTGGGCTGTTTTTCGATGTGCTGTTGGAACCAGGCACCTTTGACGGTCCATCCGCTTAACATCAGCTGAGCCCAGCGGTCACCTGCGTTTCTGGCATAGACGGTGTTCTTGTGGCTGCACATCATATGAGCGCCATTGGCCCCTAAAACCGTGTAGGCCCAGGTCGCGAGGTTTGAGTCCGCAAGAACTGAGCAGGAGTGGGCCCCTATCCATTCCAGGTCCAGGTCTCCCCATCGGGCGTCATCTATTGAACACTTGTTGTCGTCGCAGCAGTCGTTGGGGAAGTAGATGCCGCTTGGAGATCCATGACCTTCAAAGAAGGCGAGATCGGCCGCATCGGCATATCTATCATCCCATCCACCTTTCGTAACGTCTTTCCAGTCCTTCTCAAAGGCAGCGTTGTTTCCCCAGAGAAACTGTCTGTGCCATCCGGCGGCGTCCATCCTGGAGGCGAAGTTGGTGGCGGAGTCATAATTGACGCCGAGACCTCCTGTCGAGTCGTAAGAGACGCCATACTCAGCCGCTTCCCCTGTCCACATCAGGCAAAGGATAAGGGTACAGCCGATCATGTAAGGCTTCAAACCTATCATGCAAATCCCACATCGCTTCTTATAATTGATCATAATTAAATGTGTTGGTTAAATTATACTATAGAAATTATGAAATCAGGCAATTTTTAAAATATTAATATAATAATTTGTGGTATTAAAACTCAAAACCATCGTTTATCTGAATATATCTCAGGTTGCTGCAGGATCCGTTGCCGCCAGTTTGACAGTTATATCAACAGAAGGCAATATTAATATAAACAAATATATATTATAGCATCAATTTTCCTATGAGATCGATGCAAAAAAAGGTTTACCCTTCAACAATAGCGGGCCAAATGCTGAAATTGGCGTCGACGGTTCTAAGTCGCTCAGAAGAGCCGTTATGGATCGCTCTCATCTGTAGGCCGCGTTGTATGTGAAGGGATCGCGGCTCCGCCAGGATCGGGCCATGTAGATCAGGTCGGCCTGCATCTCGGAGTCGTCGACCCCGAGCCTCTTCATCAGGGTCAGGAGATCCCGGCGGGAGTAGCCGCTGCTGCATAATAACTCTGCCACGATCTGCATCATCTCTCTATAGGACAGCTCCCTCCCATCCTCAAAAGCCCGGACGAGGAGGGAGAGGACGGCAGGGCTCAAAGAATCGGAGTCGATCCTCATCCCGATCCTTTTGCTCACTAGATTCTCCAGGATTCTCAATTCTTTAACGTCGAAAACGGGATGTAACACCTTCACGCACCCCCGAAATCCGCCATTTCGGGCCGTATGCTCCGCTTCCAGATCTCTTATGGAACCGCACAAGCCATCAACTAAAACTCGATCTTATTTATAACTTTCTAATATAAATAAGACATATCTTATATTATCCCCAATGATTAATTATGTTAAATTGCTGCGTCGTTCATGAATTGAAATTATAAAAACGCAAAAAAAGGGGGGAAGGGAGTGGGCGGTGAGGGATGGAGGATGAGGAGGTGGAGGAGGGGCGCCTCAGACGTAACCGACGTTGTAATCGATGGGCGTCGATTTTCTTCCACATTCCGCCCCGGTGGAGACCCCTTCCTCCACCAGCCTCTTGAGGAGGGCGGGGTAGGCGGCGCCCACCAGATCCTGGACCGGCCTTCCGCCGCAGAAGAGCTTGAAGGTCGGGGTGGCCATCACCCCGTACCTCTCGGGGACGAAGGAGTTCACCATGACGTCGATCCTCACGAACTTAACCTTCCCCGCAAAATCGGCGGCATACTCCTCGAAGTAGGGCATCATCGTCTGGCAGTGGGGGCATGTTGGGGAGTAGAACATGGCGAGGACAGGGGTAAGAGATCTCTCGACGACCTCCTCCCAGCTCCGATCCGTGGCGTCGATTACATCAGTCATATCATCACCATTAATATGGTATGATGGGTTTCTGTGATTTATCCTTTGCTCTATACGAGAATCTCAAAATGCGGTCGGGAGAGACTTCTCAAAATGCGGTCGAGAGAGATGGCAATACCCCAAGGGGAGTTGAGAAGTAACCTCCGGCAAGATTGGGAAGAGGGGAGACGGCTTGAGAAAACCGGAAGATCCCAGCGGTGACGGCGGGGCGGAAAGCTGCGACCTATCCTTCCTTGACAGCCCCGAGGTGACGAGATGGGTATTCCATCCCAGGAGGACCGGACCGACCCCGAAGGTCCCAGGCAGGCTCCATCCCATCACCTTCATTGTGGATGATATGGTCAACGTCGACGGCGCCGTTCACTTCGCGGAAAGGTCCGTCGAAGACGCGCCTAACATCCTATTCTTCCACGGCAACGGCGAGACGGTCGCCGACTACCGCGAGATGGGCTCCCTTTACGGCAGGATAGGGATCAACTTTGCAGTCATCGATTACCGGGGTTACGGCACCAGCGGAGGAGACCCCTCTTACTCCGCCATGATGAGGGATGCCGTCAGCATCTTCCCCCAGTATGCCGACCTTCTCGCATATTGGGGCCTATCGGGGCCGATCTTCGTCATGGGCAGGTCCCTGGGATCGTCCCCGGCCCTGGAGGTTGCGGTCGGCTTCCAGAAGAGGATATCAGGGCTGATCCTGGAGAGCGGCTTTGCCGATACATATCGGCTCCTGGAGAGGCTGGGGGTCGACCCCCAAAATCTGGATGCGTTGGGGGAGAGGGCCGCCTCAAACCATGAAAAGATGAAAAAGGTGATGCTTCCAGTCCTCATAATCCACGGGGAGGGTGACGAGATAATCCCCCTCTCCGAAGGCGTGATCCTCTTTGAGGATCAAAGCTGCCGGGAGAAGGAGATCCTCATCATCCGCCGGGCAGGCCATAACGACCTATTGATCTTGGGAATTGATGAATACTTCAACGCCATAGCTCGTTTCGTCGGAAGGGTGAGGAGGCTTTAGTCAACCTCCCCCTCGATCTTGAAGGATACCCTCACCTTCGCCCTGTAGGCGACGATCTTTCCACCTTCGAGCTTCACGTCCAGCTCTCTAACCTCGGCGACCCTCAGATCTCTCAGGCTCTTGGCCGCCTTCTCGATGGCGGCCTTAGCCGCATCTTCCCAGCTGGTGGGAGAAGACCCCACCAGCTCCACAACTTTATAGACGCTCTCAGGCATAGGTTATACCTCCACAGAAATGTGATCTCTTATTATTGAAGTCAAAGTTTATATAATTTATTGACGTCCTGCCGCCTCAACAATCGAGATAGATACGGTTTTGGGCCTCCTGAAAGCTCAAAAATCGAAGATACGGATGCGAGACCGTCCGCGAGAAGGAGTTCATGGGGAGCGTCCTGAGATTCCTGGAGAAGAATAGCGGGAATAGGTTTAAGAGATCAGAGCCGATGATGAAGGGATGAACGACGCTGATGGCCCTTTATTTGAGGAGGAGCTCGCGACCCTCGCCAGGATCTCCGATAGGGCCGCAGAGGCGATATGCTGTAAGAAAGAGGTGGTGGTGGCGTCTCACGTCGACGCCGACGGCCTCACCTCCGCCGGGATAATTTCGGCGGCCCTGGACCGGGCAGACGTCGATCGCAGGACCCTCTTCTTCCGGCAGCTGGACCTTCCCGCCCTGGAGACGATCGCCGACCTGGGCCCCGACCTCGTCATATTCACCGACCTTGGCTCCGGGATGCAGTCTGAGATCCTGGAGATGGGGCTATCGGCGGTGGTCGCCGACCACCACCGCCCCCAGGGCTCGGGGGTAGAGCTTCACATAAACCCCCACCTGGTGGGGCTCGACGGAGCCATCCACCTCTCCGGGAGCGGCTCCACCTTCCTCCTGGCAAGAGCCCTCGCGAAGGCGGAGGGCAGACCAGGCGAAGACGACGACCTGGCGGGGCTTGCCATCGTCGGCGCCGTAGGCGACCTCCAGGATATGGCCCTAGGCAGGCTCATCGGCCTCAACCGGTGGATCCTGGAGGTGGGGGTCGGGGCAAAGGTCCTATCCTTCGGGCGCGACCTGAAGCTCTTCGGAAAGCAGACACGGCCTGTATTCAAGATGCTGGAGTTCTCCTCTGACCCATACATACCAGGGCTCTCTGGGGACGAGGACGCCTGCATATTCTTTCTCAAAGAGCAGGGGATAAGGCTCAAGGGGGAGAGGTGGCGGCGGTGGATAGACATGAACTCCGGGGAGAAGGGGAAGATCGCCTCCGCCCTGGTGAGGAGGGGGCTTCGGGCCGGCCTCTCCAACCCCCAGCTCGAACGGCTAGTCGGGGAGGTCTACACCCTCCTTTTGGAGCGGGAGGGTACGGAGCTCCGGGACGCCAGCGAGTACTCGACACTCCTCAACGCCACCGCGAGATACGGCCACTCCGACGTAGGCCTCGCCGTCTGCCTGGGGGACCGGGGAGCCGCCCTGGAGGAGGCGAGGCTCCTTCTCAACAGCCACCGTCAGAACCTGGTATCCGGCCTGAAGCTGGTAAAAGAGGAGGGGATCGTCCCCCTCGCCCACCTTCAGTACTTCGACGCCGGTGACCGGATCCTGGAGACGATTGTAGGGATAGTGGCGGGGATGAGCTTTCAGACCGCCGACAGGAGAAAGCCGATCCTGGCCTTCGCCAGGTCTGATGACGGAAGACTGAAGGTCTCGGCGAGGGGGACCCAAGATCTGGTGAGGTCGGGGTTGAACCTGGCAGATGCGATATCAAAGGCCGCAGAGAAGGTGGGAGGCGTCGGCGGAGGGCACAACGTGGCCGCGGGGGCGACGATACCCCCGGAGGCGAAAGAGGAGTTTTTAGAGCTGATGGACGCCCTGGTAGGCCAGCAGTTTCAAGGTTGAAGGGGTGGCGGAGAGGGGGGGTCCATCGGTACGGAGCCCAAGGGTGGCAGTAGCTTCCCGGGATGATGCTGACCAATCCTCGAGTGGTGGGAGAGGATTCTGATCAGCTCTCCCCTGAGGATCTTCCAGCCTCCGGCTAAGGGCAGCCGAAGAACTCGGTCTCGTTTATCTGCCTCGTCATCACCAGGACCTTCTCGTCGATGCTGAAGTTTCCGATGAACTCGTGGCTGACGTCCACCATCACGTCTCTTATGTCCATCGTCTCCTGGTTGAGGACCAGGTACCCCATCCTGCCGAAACCACTGCTGAAGTTGGCCTGTAGTTCTATGTCAACCCAGTCCGGGTTGCTCTCGAGGCGGATGTTGGAGGATAGCCTCTCGCACGAGTCGAAGTCCTTGTAGGCGGACATACCCAAAAAGTAGTTCTTGAGAGTGGTGGTATCGCTGATCTTCTGGTCGTAGGAGAAGAGGGAGGCTTCAGGGTCGCTCTTGCTCCCCAGCTTCAGCGGCTCGGGACCCTGAAAGGCGAGGCTGCACCCAGCCAAAAGAAGGACCGACGCCAGGACCATCACCATCTTCATCATGCAGATGCCTGCCCCCTTATCAGCTATAATTCTTGCGAGATATCCCAGTGGAACTCGTCGCTGAGGACCCCAGAGTAGACTGTGGAGGCGGGACCGTCCATGTATGCCTCATCCCCCTCGAAGGTTATCAGGAGGGGGCCGCCCCTCGTCTCGACGAAGACCTCGTCATCCACCATCCCCATCTTCCGGGCGACGGCGGCGCTGGCCACAGAACCCGTCCCGCAGGATAGCGTCTCTCCTTCGACCCCCCTCTCGAAGGTCCTCACCTGGAATACCTCGCCAACGAGAACGAAGTTGACGTTCGCCCCCTCCGGGAAGAGGGGGCTGTGCCTTATGAAGGGCGCTACCTCGTCTATCGGCAGATCCAGAAGGTCGTCGACGAAGATCACGGCGTGGGGGACTCCGGTGTTCACCGCCGAGACCTCGAACCCCTCCAGGGGCTCCATCAGGAACTCGCCCTCGCCGACCGCCGGGATCCCGGGACGATCGAAACAGGGGACCCCCATATCCACCCTCGCCCAAAAGTCGCCGCCGATCCCCCTCACCTTCAGAGGGATTATCCCCGCCAGGGTCTCGACATCGAAGGACCGCCCTACCATCCCCGAGTCCCAGGCGTACTTGGCGAGGCAGCGGACGCCGTTTCCGCACATCTCGGCCTCGGAGCCGTCGGGCTGAAATAGGCGCATCCTCAGATCGGCATGATCCGACTGCGATAGAAAGAGGACCCCATCTCCGCCGATCCCGAAGTTGCGATGGCAGCATTCCACCGCAAAAGAGGGCTTTAGGGGGTCTGCCACTGCCACCCGATCGTGCTCATCTATGAGGACGAAGTCGTTTCCGTTCCCCTGGAGCTTGGTGAAGGCGATGCCTCCGGCGCCGGACGGTCCCTTCTCCAGCCTTATATCTGTCATCTCCTCCAGCTTCATTTTATATACCATGGTCTGTTCTCTATCAACTCGGCTTTATGGTGGTGATCTTATTAAACCCATTCTACAGGTTGCCCTGGACCTGCTGGAGCTGGATAGAGCCGTCCAGATAGCTCTGGAGGCGGCAGATGGGGGTGCTGACTGGATAGAGGCCGGAACCCCCCTCATCAAGAGCGAGGGGATGAACGCCGTCCGCGAGCTGAAGAAGGCGCTCCCCGGCAAAAAGATCGTGGCGGACATGAAGACTGTGGACACGGGCTCCATGGAGGTGGAGATGGCGGCGAAGGCCGGGGCGAACATCGTGGCGATCCTCGCCTCCTCCGACGACTCCACCATCCGCGACGCCCTGATGGCGGCGCGACAGTACGGCGTCGAGATCGTTGTAGACCTCCTCGGCGTCCCCGACATCGTAACCAGATCAAAAGAGCTGGAGGCCCTCGGCGTCGACTACATATGCGTCCACGTGGGGATCGACCAGCAGATGGTGGGGATGAGGGCGATAGACCTTCTGAACCAGATCGTCGACGATGTCGATATCCCGGTGGCCGTCGCCGGCGGGATCGATGCCGCCTCGGCGGCGGAGGCGGTCTCATCGGGAGCCTCCATCGTCATCGTCGGCGGGAACGTCACCAGAAGCTCCGACGTCAGAGGCTCCGGCATCGAGATCCGGGAGGCCATGGACAGAGCCCTCGTCGCCTCGGAGAGAGGGGCAAAAAAGAGCATGGAAGAGGAGATGATGGAGATCTTCAGGGAGGTATCGACCCCCAACATCTCCGATGCCATGCATCGGAAAGGGGCGATGCGGGAGATCCTCCCCATAAATCTGGGCACCAAGATCGTGGGGACGGCGATAACCGTCCAGACCTTCGAGGGGGACTGGGCAAAATCCGTAGAGGCGATCGATCTTGCGGGGCCTGAGAACGTCATCGTGATATACAACGGCAGCAGGTACGTCTCCTGTTGGGGCGGCCTCGCCACCCTCAGCTGCCATGTGAAGGGGGTAGCTGGCGTCGTCATCGATGGAGCCGTGAGGGACGTCGACGAGATCCGAGATATGGGATACCCGATCTTCGCCAGCGCCATCACTCCCAACGCCGGAGAGCCCAAGGGGATGGGGGAGATCAACGCCGAGATCACCTGCGGCGGCCGGTCGGTGAAGCCCGGAGATTTCATCGTCGGCGACGACTCCGGCGTCGTAGTCATCCCTCGGGAAAGGGCGTACGAGATAGCCCGACGGGCTAAAGAGGTCGAGAAGACCGAAAGGAGGCTATTTGAGGAGATTAAGAGGGGTAAGACCCTCTCCCAGGTGGCCAACCTGAAGAAATGGGAGAAGAAATGACCTCTGCCCACCGATTCGAATTAACCTCAGACCAAACTCGCTTCGTTGATCCGAATTAACCTCGCTTCGTTGATCCGAATTAACCTCGCTTCGTTGATCCGAATTAACCTCGCTTCGTTGATCCGAATTAACCTCGCTTCGTTGATCCGAATTTATGAAGAAAAGCCGACAAACGACAACCCGTAAATACGTTGAACGCGGTTTGCGCGAAAGAGGATACTTGTATGGACCCAGAGACCTTCATCTCTAAATACGAACCCAAGAAGATGGTGGCGATATCCCTCGCCGTGCTGGCGGTGGCTCTAGCCATCCTGGGCTTCACTTACCTTAAGACGGGATCCCCCGTCAACCTGGGGGTTGAGTTCACGGGCGGTACGATAATCACCGTTCCCGTCGTCGAATCGGAAGGGGAGATTACTGCAAAGCTGGTGGGATACCCAGTCCTGGACATAAGGGAGGTGGGCCACAGGTTTATGATCCAGCTGGGGCCCATGGACGACGCCGAATACAGGGAGCTATCGGCGATGATCGACGCCGAGTACCAGGACCCTGAGATCAAATACATGGGGCCGGTCTACAGCAAGCGACTCCAGGAGCAGGCCAAGACTTACATCCCGCTATCCTTCCTCTTCATGGCGGTGGTGGTCTTCCTGATATTCAGGACGCCCTTCGTCTCCATGACGGTGATCCTCGCCGCCTTCTCCGATATAGTTATCGCAGCCGCCTGCATGACCTTGGCGGGCGTAGATCTCTCCCTGGGGACGGTGGCAGCCCTCTTGATGCTGATAGGCTACTCGGTGGACAGCAACATCCTCCTCAACAACAGAGTCCTGAAGCGGAAGGGGAGGACCGAGGAGAAGGTCCTGGGGGCCTTCAAAACCGGGATCGCTATGACCAGCACCACCCTAAGTGCTGTATTTGCCCTCTTCCTCGTCTCAGCCTTCTCCTACCTCGTATCATCTTCCTTCACCCAGATCAACATCCTCTTTGACATATCCGTAGTTCTGATCTTCGGCCTCCTCGCAGGTCTCATGAACACGTGGGTGATGAACTCCAACGCCCTTCGTTGGTACCTGGCCCGTCCCAAAAAGGCGGGAGCAAGGAGGCATAAGAGATGACAGAGATCACCAAAGATCCAAGGGTTATAATATTCTTCGCGGCCGTCATAGCATCCCTCTTAATCCTGGCTCCGATGCCCGGTGACGGCGGCCTCCAGACGAGGCTGAAGTACGGCCTCGACCTGGAGGGAGGATCCTGGCTGCAGCTCAAACTTCAGGGCGCCATAGTACAGCCTCAGCTCGATCCTATAAAGATCCTGGAGAAGCAGTTCGGCGACGCCCTCAATAGGCCCGTCGAGGTGGAGTGGCGGCAGGGGAGCACCGAGTACACCATCGCCGTGGAGGGAAGGGCGACCAAGGCCCAGGTCGACGATCTCGGCTACCCCCAGTCCACCGTCACCCCGAGAGGGAACGCCACCAGGATCACCATCTCGGCCTCTCCGGTCGGAGTGATGATGAACTACCTGCAGACCTCCCTCGACTCGGACGTCAAGTACCTTGGTCCAGACCCCCTATCCTTCGAGATCAGGTCGAACGTCACCAGGGAGTCCCTCGAGGAGATCCTCGCCGTAGTCGGCGGGACCCTCGCCCCTGGGGATGCTGGCTTCTCAGAAGGGGTGACTGAGGAGACGGTCGACGAGACGAAACAGATCCTGGACAGGAAGCTGAACCGTCTCGGCCTCGCCGACATCAAGGTCAGAGTCGTGGACAACAAGTTCATCCTCATCGATCTCGCCGGGGTCACCGTCACCGACGCCCAGGATATCGTCGGAAAGCCAGGCATCTTCGAGATCAGGATCCAGACTACGGCCAACGAGTCGATCCACGTCCTCTACGGCGGCGAGATCGTGGACGTCTCCCTCCCCACCGGGGACCAGTCAGGAAACTGGGGCGTCCCCTTCACCCTCTCTGAGGAGGGGGCCCTCGCCTTCCAGAAGGCGGCGATAGATACCGGAGCCACCAGAAACAGGATGGATCACGAGGTATCGATGCACCTGGACAACGAGCTGATATTCTCGGCGCCCCTCGCCCCAGACCTCGCCGGGAGCCTAGAGGTGGCTCCCTTGAGGAGCATGGTCGCCCAGGTCGGCGGCGACAGCCAGAGGGCTCACGACCTCTACATTCACCTGAGGGAGGGGGCTCTCCCCGTCAACGTCGAGATCATTGGCTCCGGCCAGGTGACGGCGGCCCTCGGAGATCAGTTCAAAAAACAGGTCTTCATAGCGGGGGTCCTGGCGATGCTCGCCGCCGGCCTCATGGTATTTTTGAGGTACAGAAACCCCAAGATCGTCGTTCCCATGGTGGCCACATCCTTCAGCGAAGTTCTGATGATGCTGGCGGTGGCAGCCCTCCTCAACTGGCAGCTGGACCTCGCGGCGATCGCCGGGCTGATCGTCGTCATAGGGACGGGGATCGACCATCTGGTGATCATCACCGACGAGCTCCTCTACGAGGGGAAGATGCCCAGCGGCAAGGTCTACCTGGCCAGGCTCTCCAGCGCCTTCGGGATCATCATGGCCGCGGCGGCGACGACGATCGTCGCGATGCTGCCCCTGTTCGGGATGGGCTTTGGAGCCTTCAAGAGCTTCGCCCTAATCACCATAGCAGGGGTCCTCATCGGCGTCTTCATAGCGAGGCCCGCCTTCGGCAGGATCGTCGGCAAGATCATGCAAGCGGACCAGTGATCGATACGAAAAAAGGATCCGTCCGGGGTTTGGGTCGGTGACCGGCCCAAACTCGTAATTATTTTTTAAGCTTCGTTCCTGCCCTTCGTTATTTCAGACTCATATCAGCCACTTCAACCCGTATCAGCCACTTCAACCCGTATCAGCCACTTCAACCCGTATCAGCCACTTCAACCCGTATCAGCCACTTCAACCCATATCGGCCATTATGGACCGTATCAACCCTCTTCATTCCTCTTCATTCAGCCAGGCGGCGATATCCTGGGCCGCGCCGATCGTCTCCGGGCAGATGGTGGAGATAAAATCTTCGGGGAGGCTCTGATGTAGCGGGATCGTCTCGCTGGCGGCGAGGGCGTTGGAGCCGTCGAAGTTGACGTAGGCGACCCTGGCCGAGAGCTCGCTATCGGGCCTGCCGAAGGCCGATCCTGGAAGGATGGCGACGCCCCTCTCTGCCAGGAGCCGCTCGCATAGGGTCTCGCCGTCTCTTATCCCCCTCCTCGCGAGGGATTCAGCCATGGGCGAGAAGTCCAGAAATAGGTAGAAACCGCCCTCGGGAGCGTGGACCCTGATCCCGGCGTTGCTTGCTATCTCATAAAACTCCGAGCCGAGGGCCGAGAGGATCCTTCGGGCGTGCCAGAGGTACCTCTCCATGGCGATCCCGCCCCGGAAGGCGTGTACTGCGGCGAACTGTATGGGTGCCGAGACGGAGGTGTAGGTCTCGCTGGCGACGGTGGCCATCGCCTCCAGAAGCCAGTCAAGGTCCGGCGGGAAGGTGAAGGTCCCAAGCCTCCAACCACCGGCGCCGCACCACTTGGAGAGGCCTGAGCTTATGATGGTACCCTCGGGGTAGAAGCGCGCAACGGAAACGTGCTCTCCCCGATGGTGGAGCTGGCCGTAGATCTCGTCGGAGAGGAGGACCACCTCGTACTCTCGCGCCACCCGAGCGATCTCCTCCAGCTCGGAGGAGGTGTATGTTACCCCGTCGGGATTTCCCGGGTAGTTGAGGACGAGGATCCGGGGGCGGTATACGTCCCGTTCCATCTCCAGGAACCGGGCCAGCCTCTCGGAATTTATGTGCCACTTCTCGTCGAAGGTGGTGTGGAGGAGGCGGACCCTCTTTCCCAGGATCTGGGCCTGGGGGACATAGGAGACCCAGGCGGGGGTCGGGACTATGATCTCGCCGTAGTAGACGAGCTGGAGGAGGAACATAAGCTCCTTGGAGCCGGGGCCGACGATGACGTTCTCGGGGCTGGCGCTGACGCCGTCCTTCTTTCGGTGGAAGTCGGCGACCGCCTCCTTCAGGGCCGGAAGGCCTCTCACCGGGAGGTAGTCCTTCTCGTGGGCATAGAGCCGCAGGGCGTTGACGACGGGGGTGGGGACCGGGAAGGGGGACTGGCCGAGGCCCAGGTTTCTCACCCGCACGCCCTGGCTTTCCAGGAGCTTGCACCTCTCGTTGATGGCGAGGGTCGCGGACGGTTCCACCCCCCGGACGTTTATGTTGAGGCTGACGTGTTTTCGAAGGTTCATCTAGCTCGACTCCATCTGGAGGATCTCTTCGCGGATCTCTCTACAGGATCTCCAGGTTCTCCGATATAACATTTATAAAAGAAGCGGATCAAACGGGTCTCTGGCAAAGGGAAGTGAGGTTTCGATGACGGGATTATCGGTGGGTTTGAAGATCGGTCTGGTCGTGGATGGATCTCTTGGTTCGGCGGGCCCGGCTCGTGCAAAGGCGGTCATCTCCGCCCTGGTGGCGTTTCTCGCGATCCTGGCTCCTCCGGCGATGGCGGCGGAGGAGACGGTCACCCTCGGCGGGTACCGGGTCTCCTTCGACCTGGGGAACTATACGGGGTACTCCCTCGAGTTCGAACTGGTTCCCTTCGCCGCCGTCGACGGCGAAGAATATCCGTCCTCGGTATGCTGGATCCAGGGCGAGAGAACGATGATGATCGCCATCACCGATTACGGCGTCCCGGTGGAGGCGACTAGCTCCCTGACCCGCAGGGCGGTGACCCTTTACCTCACCAACGCCGAATGCAAGAACCTCCAGACCCATGAGATCGCGATCGACGGAAAGCCGGCGATCCTAGGCCTCGGGGAGCGGCCGAGCGGCTCGATCCTGATATGCGCCGTCTATTGGCCGGACATCCGCGAGGTCGACGGGTCCCTCGTCGCCCAGGTCGACTGCACCATCGCCTCGGAGGAGTCGGCGGAGCTGACGGAGATGCTCATAAACTCGATTCAGGTCAGGCTCCCGGGGGAGGCGGAAGGTGAGGCGTTGGGGGCGATGTCAGAGTCGGACAGGATAGAGTTGTGAGTTCTAGAATTGCGCAATATGATCCATGGGTCATCGGTTAAGGAATTTAAGCTACACAATATTTCCATTTTTCACACGAATTATGCGTTATCTAGATTTGATCCGATTTCAAGACTGACTTGCTGTAGCCTTTTTGACCAAGCCAATCTCACCGTACTTGCTACCGAGATCGCTGCCTCATCGCGATTCTTCTCTTAACCGATGACCAATGCAATATGATCGAGACTTAGAGATATCATTAGATTTTTGGGCATGTGTGGTGGAGCGACGTTTGATCTGGCCTGCCATCTTCCAGGTAGGTGCGAGTTAGCCTTGCAGTAGCCAACGTTTTGGTGGAGATTCAAGTGGTGGATTATGTGTAAAACGTAGAGTTTAAATATGCAATTCAACTAAGTAGAAGTGGAGATGCTATATGGAAATTGAATTGTCGAAGATGGATCTTGTTATCTTAGCTTCAGCACATAATCCTAGTATAATGTCTCCCGAATGGATAGAGAAGAATAAGCTATTAGATGAGAAATATATAAATTATGTAAATACACCACAATTTTCCGTTTTTGAATCTGAAACATACAATATTACTATTGACCAACAAAGACTGCAAATCAGTCTGAAAAATTTGAGATCAGATCAGAAATCCTTAGCAAAAATAGGTGCTAAATATTTAGAATTGTTGCCTCACATACCATACTCAGCATTGGGTTTAAATTTTATTTGGTCTGCTCAGATTGCCCCGGGTGAGACCATGCCGGAATTTAACATCAATATTAATGATTTAAATATATCTAACAATTTTCAGGACTATGAACTAGAATTGGGATGTATAGTCAAAGCAAAGAAAGACCGTTATTTATTGAATCTTTCAATTAAGCCTAGCGGAGAGAATAAATTGATATTTAATTTTAACTATCATTTTGATGTTGAACCGTTGACTGTAACAAAAGCTATCGAATATATAAGCGGTTTGCCGGAACTATGTGATGATTCTTATCATATTGTAAATAAAATATTAAGTGGAGGAAGTTAATTTGGCTGGTGACGTTTTAAGTCCAACACAATCCTCAGTCAATGTAGAGTTAGGTCCCCCAAATTACTTCAAGCAATTTCAGCGATCTAATCTTAGTATTCGATCCTCATCGATTTTGGAGGAAGAAGGCAAGCAATCGACATTTATCAGTTCCAGTAACGACAGCATAGATAGTTATGAGAATGAAATTAATTCCGAGCTGCGTTTGTCGACCTTTGGATCTTTTAGTTGTGATAGCTCACGTCTCGGTAAAAATCTGATGAGCGCTAGGACCAATGTTTTAAGGGATAATATTGTTAAGGATTTTATAAGCATCGATAAATACTCATTGCATCATATTAAAATACCTGAATTCTTAGTAAATGACTTTAAAATGTTTGATCGGTTTCTGGGAGATATTGAACGTCAAGTTTCAATTGACAAAATTATATCGGAAAGGGATAAAGACAGTCCGATCAAGATTTCACCGATAAGTGCTTATGAATTAGCTATGAATAATCGTGATATTTTTGAAGAGAAGTGGATTCACTTCCTAGATTTGGAATCAAAGCTACAAAATCTATTTTATGAGGAGGATGACTAATAGGTGATCTACGAATTAGTAGAAGATCATATGCCTATTAGACAGGGCGACATATTCTACCCTCTTCCTATTATTTTACCTACCTTGGGACAATTAGCTGTAATGTCAGAGTATGGAGAATATGAGGATACAAAATGGGACATTATACAAGACAGGGACGACGTCCTCTTTATTCTGCCATTTAAAAAAGTTTGGGGTATCGTTGCAACACAAGATTGTGATGCGTCTAGATCACCAGTTATTTCGCTATTTGAAATTGGGACTTTTAAAGAAGTAACTAACCTAACCCTTCCAGAAAAACCTCCCAAATGGGTAAGCTTGATTACTCAAAAGTCTCGATTAAATGCTAGATGGTTTTATTTACCGGCCGATGAAGAATTCGGCTTTAAAGAAAGAATGGCAGTGAATTTTCATAGAGTTTTTCAAATACAATCGTCTGATTTAAAACAGAGTATGAATATATTACGTAAAGGTCGTTTGGTCGATGTGGCTTATCAACATTATAGAGAAAGCATTGCGCATTATTTTAAAAGATATCCGTATGACGAATGGTATTCACTGACTAAAGAAGAGTTCGATCAATATAATCAACAAAATGGTGGATCAATAACACCGTTCGCCTGGCAAGATTAGTATATAAAATCTAAAATAATTCAAGAGACTGTAGAATAAACGATGATATCCGAAGACTGCGACATGGACAGGTTCATCGATGCGATCGCCGACCTCCCCTACCACGACCTCCTCATCTTTACCCTGAAGGAGGGGTACGCCGCCGACGACCTCCTCGTCCACAGGAGAAGGGAAGGCGCCTCCCCCGAGGAGATGGAGAGAATATCCGAGTACAACCGGGGGCTGCGATCTTTCATATTCCTCCTCCAGACCGGCCAGAGGCCGGACCTCGCCTCCGAGGGGGAGAGGGAGAACTACAACAGGTTCCGCCGCGTCGCCGCAAATCTGGTGGAGAGGAAAGAGCTCCTTCCAGCGATCCTCGACTACTTCGATGAATGAGCCCTCTCGCCTCTCAGACCCGCCATATCTCCTGGGGGAGCCTCGTCAGCCTTGTCGGACCGGAATCGGTGGTGAGGAAGGTATCCTCGATCCCTACGACCCCTACCCCCGGATATATCATCTTCGGCTCTACGGCGACGGTCATGTTGGGGAGGATCTCGTGATCGACGGGGCCGAGGACGGGGTATTCGTCGATCTCGAGGCCGACGCCGTGGCCGACGAAGCCGCACTTCGCCCCCAAGGGGCCGCCGAGGGCGTCACTGTAACCGAGCTCCTCGCCCCTGGATTCGGATATCTCATAGATCTCCCGGCCTGAGTTTCCCGGACGGAGCGCCTCGGCGACGGACCTCTCCACCTCCAGGGCGGCGGCGTGGGCCTCCTCCAGATCTTCGGGGAGGCGGCCGAGGGAGAAGATCCTCGTCTCGTCGGCGATGTATCCGTTGTAGACCCCGCCGTAGTCGACGAGGACCGGCTCGTTCCTCTTGATCTTGCGAAATCCCGGCCCCTGGGGCTGGAGGAGGGAGGGGCCTACGCCGCCTGTCGGCGAGGCGACGTAGCTGGGATAGGCGGCGTTGGGCCCCGCCATCAGGTGGCCGAGGGGCAGGTCGTGGTTGAACCTTCGGAACCGGAGGGAACCCTGGTGGCCCAAGGATCTCATCTCCGCCTCGAGCCTCGCCGCCAGCTCAATCTCCGTCATCCCCTCCCGGAGGTGCTCGGGGACCGAGCCGATCCCAGCTTCGAGGATCCGGGCCGCGGCCCTGATGAGCCGGATCTCAAACTTCGACTTGACGGACCTGACCTGCTTGATCTCCTCGGAGACGTCGACGAGCTCTGCATCTCCCAGGGCGGCCTTCACCCGCGCGTAGTTGTTGAAAGGAAGGACGTCGAGCTCCAGGCCGATCCTCGCCCCATCGGGGATGGTGAGGTCAGCCTTGAGGTTTTTGAGGCTCCGCAAGGGCCTGACATCCAGGGGCGACTCCTCCCTCGCCCTCTCCAGGCTCTTTCTCACCATGACGACGGCCTCGGCCTCCGGCTCCGACGGGACGTAGACGAGCCCCTCCTGGGCGGTCCCCGAGAAGTATAGCATGTCCACGGACTGGAAGATGATGGCCCCGTCGAGGTCCTCCATCCTGCTCTGAAGTCCCTTGGTCCTCGCGTCGATCTCCGACCTCGGGTGGAGAACAAGCTCCATATCAGCTCCCCCCGCCTTCTCTGTCATCCTCTGCTTCAATCCCTCGCCTCCGTCCCATGCCCCATCCTATCCCTCATCTTCATCCGAGACATCCTCCTTATTCCTCACCTTCATCCAGGCCCTCATCCTCTCTCCCCTCGTCCTTCTCACCGATCGGTCGGGCTTTCGTCCCTATATCCCTTTCGAGATCTCCTCCTCCAGGTCCGTCAGGTACCTCCTCAAGACCTCGCCCCTCCTTGTTGCGAGCCTTTTCCCCGTCGGGGTGTGCATCCCCTCTTCCAGCTTCAAAAGCTTCGAGAAGAAGTGGTCCAGGTTCCACTCCCCGTCGTCAGCCTCCCGCCCCCGGCAGAAGGGATCGTCGGGGTTGTAGAGGGGCCGGCCGAGGGCGCCGCCCGTCATAAAAACCCTGGCGATCCCTATAGCCCCGATGGCATCGAGCCGATCGGCGTCCTGCAGGACCCTCGCCTCCAGTGTGGCGGGATCGATCCCCTTCGAGTAGCTGTGGACCTCCACGGCGCGCAGGACCCCCTCGATCACCACATCGGGATATCCCCACCTCTTCAAGAGGGGCTCGACGGTCTCAAGGACCCTCTCATCCGCCTCCTCCGACCTATCCCGGTTCTTCGGCCCGGAGGCGGCGTCGTGGAGGAGGGCGGCGAGGGCGACGATCGTAGGGTCCGCCCCCTCCGCCTCGGCTATCGCCATGGCGGTCCTGCAGACCCGCAGGGCGTGGGTGAGGTCGTGGGCGGGGTCCTTGCCTTCGTAGAGGGCTCCGATCTCCTCGATCAGCTCGGCCCCGATGAGATCCTCACAAGCCGACCTATCCGCCGGGAGATCCCCCGCTCGACCTTCAGGGTCGAGCTTCGCCATTCGCCACCTCTGGCCTCTTCCTCATCGATAGGGATATCCTCTTCCTCATCGATAGGGATATCCTCTTTCTCTCCAGGTCCACCGCCAGGACGAAGACCTCCACCCTCTGGTGGACCCTCACCACCTCCGCCGGGTCCCGGACGAACCGGTCGGCGAGCTCGCTTATGTGGACGAGGCCGTCCTGGTGGACCCCGACGTCGACGAAGGCGCCGAAGGCGGCGACGTTGGTCACGACGCCGCGAAGGACCATCCCAGGCCGCAGGTCCTCGATCTTCGCGACGCCGGGGGCGAAGCTGTAGATCTCAAACTCCCGGCGGGGGTCTCTTCCGGGCTTTGCGAGCTCCGCGAGGATGTCCCGGATGGTGGGAAGGCCTGCCGTCCCGGAGACGTACCTCTCAGGGTCTATCCTTTTTTGGAGGGCGGCGTCTTCGATCAGCTCCTCGACAGTGGCGCCCAGGTCTCTTGCCATCGCCTCGACGATGCCGTAGCTCTCGGGATGGACGGCGGAGCCGTCGAGGGGGCTCACACCGCCCCGAATCCGCAGGAAGCCCGCCGCCTGCTCGAAGGCCCGGGGGCCGAGGCCGGGGACCTTCTTGAGCTCCTCCCTCGACCGGAAGGGGCCGCTCTTTTCCCGATAGAGGACTATCGATCCTGCGAGCCTCGGCCCCAGCCCCGAGACCCGGGCTAAAAGCTCCCGGCTTGCGGTGTTCAGGTCGACCCCGACGGCGTTGACGCAAAGCTCGACGACCTCGTCGAGCTTTCCTTTCAGGGCCTTCTCATCTACGTCGTGCTGGTACTGGCCGACGCCGATGGAACGTGGGTCGATCTTGACGAGCTCCGCCAGGGGATCCTGAAGCCTCCTTCCTATGGAGACGGCGCCTCTAACGGTGGCGTCCTCGTCAGGAAACTCGTCCCGGGCGCATTTCGAGGCGGAGTAGACGGAGGCTCCCGCCTCGTCGACCATGACTATGGGGGGGTCGCCGGGGATCTGTAGCCTCCTTAGAAACTCCTCGGTCTGCCTCCCTGCGGTACCGTTTCCGACGGCTATGAACTCGACGCCGAACTCTTCGCAGAGAGAGACGATCTTATCTTTCGCCTCCCGGACCATATTCTGGGGCGGGTGGGGGTATATCACCCCCTTTGCCGCCAGAGACCCCAGAGGATCGAGGACGACGACCTTGCAGCCGGTCCTAAACCCCGGATCGACGGCCAGGACCGTCCTCTCCCCCAGGGGCGGCTCCAGGAGGAGGTGGCGGAGGTTCTCGGCGAAGACCGCGATCGACCTCTCCTCTGCCTTCTCCTTTGCCGCCGAGAGCGCCTCCCTCTCCATGGCGGGGGCGAGGAGCCTCCTGTAGCCGTCCTCGAGGGCGAGGCGGACCTCCTCGGAGGCGGGGCCCTTCCCCCGGATGAATAACCGGCGGAGGATGGCGAGCGCCTTATCGGCAGGCGGCTCGGCGTGGAGGACGAGGTGCCCCTCGTTTTTGCCCCTCAGGACCGCCATCACCCGATGGGACGGCGCCCGAAAGAGCGACTCGGACCAGTCGGCGTAGTCCCGGTACTTGGAGCCGTCGCCGTCGGCTTTCGCCGAAGACTTCGACCGCAAAATACCCTCTTCAGAAAACAGTCGCCTGATCTGCGACCGAGCCTCCGGGTTCTCGCTCGCCCTCTCGGCGATGATGTCCCGGGCCCCCGCCAGAGCCTCCTCGATCGATCCGACGCCCTTCTCCTGATCGACGAACCGGGCCGCCTCGGCGGGAGGATCGATCCTCCCCTGCTCGAAGATCAGATCGGCCAATGGAAGCAAACCCCGCTCCCGGGCGGCGGAGGCCCGGGTCCTCCGCTTCGGCCTGAAGGGGAGGTAGAGGTCTTCGAGGACGGATAGCGTCTGGGCCGCCGTGATCCTCCCTTCGAGGTCGGGGGTGAGGACCCCCCTCTCCCGCAGGGAGTTCAATATCGAGGCCCGCCTCCGGTCGAGCTCGCCGTACCTCTCGACGAGGTCGCGGATGGCGGAGATGGCCACCTCATCGAGCCCCCCCGTCACCTCCTTCCTGTACCGGGCGATGAAGGGGATCGTCTTGCCGTCGGCCAGAAGGCTCGCAGCCGCCCGGACCTGGCCGGCCCCAAGGCCCAGATCTGCCGCGATCCGAGGGGCGTCCATCTAGACTCTCCGCTTGTTCGTCCGCCCCTTCTTCACCTCGAAGAGGTAGGTCTTATCCTCCCCCGCCTCGTGCCAGAGGTTTCTGTAGTAATCCTCCTTCCACCCGGCGGGGCCGTCCTCGAACCCCGGCCCTCCCTCGTCGATGCAGATGAGAAAACCCCTCTCGCAGAAGGGGGCGCAGGCCTTCAGCCTCTCGATCCTCTCCTTGACCTTCGACCGGTCGAAGGGGACGGCCTTCCCTCCTGACCTCGTGGCCGTCAGGATCTCTATGACGACGAGGCATTCGTCCCCCTTGAAGACGGAGATGGCTGGGGTCGCATCCCCGACGGGGCGGCCAATCGAGATCTTCATGATCCTATTTTTGTCGGTGTGGCCCCGGAGGTGGTGGTATAGAGAGGCGAGAAAGTCGTCTTCGGTCTCGATCTTCCCTTTCCTGTAGTCCTCCACCGACCCTCCAAAGGCGGCTACGACCTCCCTCTCGAACTTGCTGACCCTCGATGCCATAATGAATCGCCTCCAATTCCCTGGCCTGATTACTTCCAAACTACATAAATCCGCACATCATCCACCCGTGGATCATCCCTGCCCAAACCATCCATCCGCAGATCATCCGGATTTCTCGATCGCCCTTTGCCATTTTCGCCGACAGAGCCTTCGATATTTTCTTCGAGAAGCGGAACGCTTTTATTTATTGGAGCTTATTGTCGAGATGGCGTCGGCATTGGATTGAGGGAGACTGATGAAGATACTCATAACTCTACTTTCTAAGTTTTGATTCCCATCTCCCTTATCAGATGAAGCAGTCCGCCATCCGGTATCGGCAGGTTAAAATACTCCAAAATATTTTTTACTAATTCTACGAGTCCTTCAGCTCTGATT
>NZ_JARFPL010000021.1:0-44618 GCF_029167205.1 Candidatus Methanocrinis alkalitolerans | reverse complement strand
ATTAACTATATTGTGCGATAATTTAGATTTCACCCAATTCTCGCGAAAACTTTAGAGATATGGAGATAAAGTAAAACGGCATTTTGTTCCCGAAAGCTGAATATCACTCGATTTCTAGATAGTGCCGCTTGCGCCATTTTCCGATATAGTTGTTAGCGATAGCTACAACTATCATTTTTCCATGAAACCGTTTTAGCGATCTAACCATCACCCTCCCGGTCTGAAAAGAACTCAAAATTCTTTTTTGATCTCCTCAATCGTAATCGATAAATCCGACGGCGAAGCGGAGTAGGAAGATGAGAGACACCCCAGCCTGGCTTTACGATGAGAAGCGACAGATCGGGACCGACTACGAAGACCTCTCCGAGATCCGGGCCTACGATCAGAGGATGGCGAAGATCAGGGACGTTGGAAAGGAGGTTCGAGAGGTCCTGGACCTTCTGGACCTCCCGCCTGAGGCGACGGTCCTGGAGCTGGGGTGCGGCACCGGGGAGTTTCCCATCGCGGCCGTCGAGAGGTGCAGAAAGGTCGTCGCCGCCGACGTCTCCCTTCCGATGCTCGGCTATGCCCGGAAGAAGGCGGAAGAGAGGCTGCGCGAGGAGGGGCGAAAGGGAGACGTCGAGAGGATCGAGTTTGTTGAGGGCGGCTTTCTCACCTACCAGCACCGGGGCGAGCCCCTCGACGCCGTCGTAACCCAGTTCGCCCTCCACCACCTCCCCGACTTCTGGAAGCAGGTGGCCCTGATCAGGATCGCCGGGATGATGAAGGAGGGGGGACGGCTCTTCATAAGAGACATCGTCTACTCCTTCGACCCCGCCGGGGCCGAGAGCTTCTTCGACGGGTACCTCTCCCGGATGGCGGAGGTCGGGGGCGAGGGGACGCCCCGGGATATCCTGATCCACATCAGAGACGAGCACTCCACCATCGGCTGGATATTGGAGGGGATGATCGAGACGGCGGGCTTCTCCATCGAGAGGGCAGAGTATCGGGCGGGGTTTATAGCAACCTACCTCTGCATCAAGAGGTGACGATGCCGAGAGGGTACTGCCGGAAGGTCTTAGTATCTCCAGCGGCCTTCTTCTGATGGAGGAATAGATCATGATCGAAGAGAACCGGGACGCCCGGACCTGGGCTGTCCTCTGCCACCTATCCGCCCTCGTGATGCTCCTGGGCGTCCCCCTGGGCAACGTCCTGGGGCCCCTCGTCGTCTGGCTCGTCAAGAGGAACGACCACCAGTTCATCGACGATCAGGGGAGAGAGGCGCTCAACTTCCAGCTCTCCATCACCCTCTACTGGGTCCTGGCGGGCGTGCTGATCTTCTTCTCGGCGGGGTCTATCGCATTCTTCTGGCCGGCCTTCCGCTACGGCATGATGGAGTTCTGGAACCCCATCGCCATGCCCATCGCCATGATCTTCGGCCTCTTCCTGATCTTCGGCCTCTTGATCCTGGATGTGGTGCTCGCCATTGCGGCGGCCGTCAGGGCGAGCGACGGCGTTCCTTACCGATATCCCCTGACGATAAGGGCTATAAAATAGGTTTTGGAGAGGGGATCAATCGATCCCCTCAAAGCACTTCTCGACGTGCTCGGCCGCGGGAGGCTTCGTCGCGAGGCTCACCGCCACCGTCGCCACGAAGGCGAGGGGTAGGGCCACCACGATCGGGTCGACGACGGGCCAGGGCATCGATGTTATGAGGACGTCTCTGCCCAGGACCATCCTCGCTATCCCGAGGGCTGCCGCCTCCTTCTGATGGACGAAGACGAGCATGAAGAGGCTGACGAAGGTGCCGGTGACGAGCCCCGCGATCGCCCCCGCCTTCGTCGCCCGTTTCCAGAAGAGGGCGCACGAGTACATGGGGAGGAATGCGGCGGCGCATAGGCCGAAGAAGATCGCCGTACCCGGAGCGATGATGCTGGGGGGGAGGACGTACCCCAGGATGACGGCCACCACCACCGCGATGATTATGCCGATCCTGGTTATCAGGATCGAGCGGCCGCCCCTCATCCCGGCGACGGTCTCGTAGACGTCTCTACCTATGGCCGTCCCCTGGGCGTGGAACTGGGAGCTCAACGTGGACATCGCCGCCGCGAGGAGGGTGAGCATGAAGATGTAGACGAACCACTCGGGCATCGCCGAGTTGATGTAGACGGGTATTATGCTGTCGGAGTTGCCGGAGGCTGCGGCTATCGCTATGACGCCGTCTCTCTCGAAGAAGTAGACGTTGGAGAGCGCCCCCACGACGAAGGCGACCCCCGTCATCATCAGGATGAAGACCCCGCCTATGAGGACCGCCCTGTTCAGCTCCCGGCCAGACTTCACCGTCATGAACCTGACGACGAGCTGGGGCATCGCCAGAACCCCGATCCCGACGCCGAGGACGAGGGTCGAGATGAGGGTCCACCACCATGCAGAACCGGCAGCAGGCATCACCGTCCATCCCTGGTGGCCCATGGCGGCGAGGTTTGCGGGGACGAGGGCGGCGAGGTTCGTCAGAGCCTGGTGGGCCTGAACGATCCCTCCGAGGTGGCTGTAGGTCATCACCAGGAGGAACGCCATCCCGGCGAACATTATCGTCGCCTGGAGGGCGTCGGTGTACATCACGCCCTTGAGGCCCCCGATTACGACGTAGGCGGCTATGATGAGGGAGAAGAACATCAGGGCGAGGTTGAAGTCTATGGCCAGGGTCGTCTCGATGAACCTGGCGGCCCCTATCAGGACGACGGAGGCGTACATCGGCATCCCAAGGAAGATCACAAGGCCGCTGAAGTACTGGATGAACCTGCTATCAAACCTCCTAGATAGAAGCTCCGGAAAGGTCATAGCAGAGAGGTTGTGGCCCATCTTCCTCGTCCTCTTGCCGAAGACGACGAAGGCGATGAATATCCCGACGAATATGTTCAAGAATGTGAGCCATAAAAGCCCCATTCCGAAGAGGCCTGCGACGCCTCCGAAGCCGACGATGGCGGAGGTGCTGATGAAGGTGGCTCCGTAGCTCATGGCCATGACGTAGGGGTGGATCTTCCTTCCGCCCACCATGTAATCCTCGGAGTTGCAGGTATCCTTCCACCCCCTGTATCCCAGGTACCCGATCGCCAGGATATAGACCAGAATGATTATGTTGAGATAAACTATATCGATCACAATCCCAGCTCCTTCTCCTCCATCTGAGCTTCCCCCTTCTCCCAGGAAACTTCCTCACGAATTTCGTTGGCTTCCTTCTCTCCTCCTCTGTTCCAGTTGGCGAGGCCGTAGCCCACGCAGAGAAGAGCGCTCAGAAAGGAGAGGAGATAGACGCCCCAGATCCACGGATCATTTATGCCCAGCATGGTTCCACCAAATCTCGAAAGTTTTCGAATCTCCTGATTTCGCGTGATAGCATGTTTCATTATATCACGTTATTAAAGATAACGATCGAACATTACTTATATTTATGCAGAAGTATCTTCTGGCGACTTTACGGTCGAAAGATCACGCAAATATAATACTAAAAATAGATATTAAGTGAATCATGTGGGAGGGGTCGAGCTGCGGAGTATGTGGGGAGAGATGTAAAGAGCGATCCGATGGCGAGCGATCCCGTTGCGATCCATCCGGAGGAGTACGATCTTGAGGAAAGGTTTTTACTTGTTCGTCGTATAGACATTATGACATAAGTCGCCCGAGATCGAGATGCCGTACCGGAAGGAGGTGCCTATCGGCGGGAGGATCGACCTATTCTGCCTGCAAAAGTCCGATGGCGGTACTGGCGGCCTCGGCAAAGCTATGCTGGAGCTGTTCGGATGACAGAAGATAACTTCATCGATGATCTGGCGAGGCGGTACCTCGCCGCGGAAGCCGAGAGGATCGGCCTGGAGCCGATATCCATCACCTGCCCCCATCTGACGGTGGAAGAGGCCTACCGGGTTCAGACGGCGATCGTCGCCTCCAGGCTGAGAGGAGGGGAGCGTTTGGCGGGAAAGAAGGTGGGGGCGACCAACGAGGCGATACAGAGGGCGATGAATATCGCCGAGCCGATATACGGCCACCTCTTCGTCGGCCAGAGGGTCCCCGACGGCGGCGGGATATCCCTCTCGGAGCTGATCCATCCGAAGGTCGAGTGCGAGATCGCCTTCACCCTCCGCGAAGATCTCTCAGGCCCCGGGGTCACCGCCGCCGGCGCCCTGGAGGCGGTGGGGTCGGTGGCAGGAGCCATAGAGATCAACGACTCCCGGACGAGGGGATGGGAGATCGGGATCCGGGAAGTGGTCGCCGACAACGGCGTAGCCGCCCGTTTCGTCCTCGGAGACGATCTTCTCCCAGACGGCCTCGACCTGCGGCGGGTTTCGTTGGTGATGGAGAAGAACGGCTCGGAGGTGGCCAGGTCCACCGGGGCCGCGATCCTCGGAAACCCCGCCGAGTCCCTGGCCTGGCTCGCCAACAAGGTCGCCGAAGACGACGGCGGCATCCGGGCCGGCGAGGTGGTCCTCGCCGGGTCGATGACCCCCATGACCCCGGTGGAGAGGGGGGACTTGATCGAGGCGTCCTTCGACGGTCTCGGGAAGGTATCCGTCAAGTTCCACTGACGGGGGTACAGGTCGATGGATGGGACTGGACCTCGCGCTCTACCTCCACTCCGGAGGGAAGGCGACGAAGGAGACGCCGTTCTCCTCGCACTCCTCGCGGAAGATCTCGACGGTCTGCCTCGCCGGAAGGCCCTCTGCCTCCAGCTCTGCGACCCACCCTCTCGTCACGTTCTGAAAGGCGGCGTGCCACCTCACCATCTCCTCGGGGGAGGGGGTTGTGAAGACGACTCCGCTCTGGTCTAGGTCGGCTACGATCTCCTGATATGTTTCGCCCGTCATGGCACCCGTCGTCCGGTAGGGGTTGGCGCAGACCTCCTCGATGATCCTCCGGAGGTCTGCGGGAGCCGTCTCCCAGGCTTCGAGGTTCATGAAGAGCCCCTCACCGACGCAGCCGAAGGAGATGAGGGTGCAGTGGTCGGCGACCCCCGCGAGGCCGAAGGATCGGACCATCGAGGGGCAGGTGACGACGCCGTCTATCGTCCCCTCCTCCATCGCCTTTCGGACGGAGTCGAGGGGCATAAAGACCGGGACCGCCCCGATCGCCTCGATGCACCTCGTCTGGAGGCCCCCTGGGCTCCTTATCCGCAGGCCGCCTGCATCCTCCAGGGTCACGACGGGCTCTTTGGTCCAGAGGTGGGAGTTGACGCAGGGGTTCACCTCCAGCACCAGAACATCGGCAAACTCCCCCCGGAGGGCGCGTTCGTAGACGGCTCTTCCTATATCCGTCGCCGTCTCCTTATCCTCGATGGAGGCCGGGAGGGAGAGGACGTCGGATATAGGAAACCTTCCGGGGGTCCAGGTGAGGGTGGCGTACCCCATATCGGAACGGCCATCGGCTACGAGGTCGTAATGTTCGGGCCCCGATCCCAGGGCCCCGCCATCGAATAAGGTCCAGGAGATCCTGCCGCCGCTCTTCTCCTCCAGGGCCTGGAGGACCGGGATCCAGACGGTCTGGACCTCGGGGCTGTCGTGGAGGTGCCAGGTGCTGAAGTTGATCTGGAGCGCCTCTCCCGGCGACGGGGAGATCGACGACGGGAAGATCTGCGGGATCGTTTCATCGATCGAGGTGGCGACAAATAGGCTGGCCAGGAGGACCGACGAGGCCAGGGTTAAGGCGTATCTTCTCTTCATTTTATATCCGTCTCCGGAAGGGTTCTCTGACTTCTTGAACTCCTTCGTCCAAGGTCTCTTCAGGGAGGATCTAATCGCCTCTTCGGGTTTAGGAATTTATCGATCCGCTCTTGCATGAGTGGTCCGACGCATCTCTTTCGTTATTCAGGTCACAACCTGCCCAGAGCCCTTCTCCGAAGGAATGTCGGCGGAAAAGGATAAGACCGATCTCGACCATCTCCCCGGTTGGAGTATTGTTGGACCGGTGAGCTTCCATGAAGATAGAAGAGCTGATAGCCGCCGCCCGCGGCGAGGTGGAGGTCGACCTCCTCTTAGAGGGAGCGGATCTGGTGAACACCCTCTCCGGCGAAGTCCATCGGGCCGACGTGGCTATCTTTCGCGGGACGGTGGTGGGGTTCGACTGCTCCAGCGCCCGCGAAACGATCGACCTATCGGGGAGGGTTCTGGCGCCGGGGTTCATCGACGGTCACGTCCACATCGAGTCGGCGATGGTGACCGTCCCCGAGTACGCGAGGGCGGTGGTGCCGAGGGGCACCACCGCCATCGTCGCCGACCCCCACGAGATCGCGAACGTCCTCGGCACCGAGGGGATCAGGTACATCATCGACTCTGGGAGATCGTCGCCCCTATCGGTCTATATCATGCTCCCCTCCTGCGTCCCGGCGACCCACCTTGAAACCTCCGGCGCCAGCCTCGACGCCGGGGCCTTATCGGAGCTGATCGGCGAGGAGGGGGTTTTAGGGATCGGAGAGGTGATGAACTATCCGGGGGTGATCTTCCGGGACCCCGCGGTCCTGGCGAAGATCAGCCTCGCCGGGATGAGGCGCAGGGACGGTCATCATCCCCGGGTCGACGGCCACTGCCCCCTCCTCTCTGGAAGGGACCTCGCCGCCTACGTCGCCGCCGGGATCGAGTCGGACCACGAGTCCACCACCATCGAGGAGGCGAAAGAGAAGCTGCGGCTCGGGATGAGGATCATGATCCGGGAAGGGACGGCCGCGAAGAACCTCGACGATCTCCTCCCCCTGGTGACGGAGGCCAACTCCAGCCGGTTCTTATTCGTCTCCGACGACCGCCACCCCTCCGATATAATCCGGGAAGGACATATCGACTCCATGGTGAAGCGGGCGGGAGGGGCAGGCCTCGACCCCGTCGTCGCGATTCAGATCGCATGCCTCAACGCCGCCGAGTACTTCGGCCTCTCAGACCTTGGTGCGATATCGCCGGGGCGCAGGGCGGACGTCGTCGTCCTCGACGACCTGGACGAGCTGAACGTCCAGAAGGTCCTGAAGGAGGGGGCGGTCGTCGCCGAGAATGGCCGGATGATCGTGCCCCTGTCGAGGGCGCCGGCGCCCCGATCGTCATCGATGAAGGTCGCGGGGCTGGGTCCTGGATCTTTTGATATAAAGGCCGAGGGCGACCTGGCGAGGGTGATCGGGGTGATCCCGGACCAGATCATCACGAGGTCTCTCCTGGCCAGGCCGAAGGTCGAGGGGGGCAGAGTCGTCGCCGACCTCGATCGCGACCTTCTGAAGATCGCCGTCGTCGAGAGGCACCGGGGGACGGGGAACGTAGGCCTGGGCCTCGTCAGCGGCTTCGGCCTCGCTCGGGGGGCGATCGCCACCTCCATCGCCCACGACTCCCACAACATCGCCACCGTCGGGACCAGCTCGGCTGAGATTCGCCGGTCGGTCTCAGCTGTGAAGGAGATGAACGGCGGCCTCGTCGTCGTCGACGGCGGGATGGTCGTCGCATCCCTGCCGCTGCCTATAGCCGGCCTCCTCTCGGACCGATCGATGGAGGAGGTGGCAGAGGAGATCGAAGCGGTGACGGAGGCGGCAAAAGACCTGGGGTCGGCCCTGGAAGACCCCTTCATGACCCTCTCCTTCCTCTGCCTTCCGGTGATACCGGAGCTGAAGCTGACGGATAAAGGGCTCGTGGACGTCAACAGGTTCGACTTCGTGCCGCTCTTCGTCGGCGATGGCGGGGAGGATGAGGCAGCCTCTTTTGAAGCGAGGTGAGGGAGATCGAGGCGGGGAAGATCGAGGTGAGGAGAATGGTCATGAAGAAGATAGCCCTCGACGCGAGTCCCGCAGGAATCTGGTTTCGCTGGAACAAGAAGAACGGTTACAGCATCGCCGCCCTCCTCCCCCTCGTCGAGGGAGCGGGCCTTGCCGACAGCCCTCGGGACGGGGTCATGCTCTACAGCTTCGCCACGGCCCAGGCGGAGGAGGTCTATCGAGAGATCGCCGGCTCAAAGGTCAAGGCGGTCTATGTAGCCGGCGGCCCCCACCCCTCAGCCCGGCCGGAGGAGGCGCTCCGCTCTTTCGACTACGTCGTCATCGGAGAGGGGGAGGAGACCCTTCCGGAGCTGATCGAGGTCATCAGGAGCGGCGGCGACCCCGAGACGGTCCGGGGGATCGCTTACAGCCGAGATGGAATCGTCAGGATCACGCCAGCGCGAGAATATGTTGATCTCGACAGATACCCCCCCTTCCAGCCGCCGATCTTCTCCCCCCTGGAGATCAGCCGCGGCTGCCCCTGGGGGTGCGCATACTGCCAGACGCCGCGGCTCTTCGGAAGGAGGATGCGCCACCGTTCGATATCGAAGATTCTGGAGTACGCCCGGTGCTACTCTGACCTGAGGTTCACATCGCCGAACGCCCTGGCCTACGGCTCCGACGGCGTCCATCCGCGGATCGATAAGGTGGAGCGGCTCCTGAAGTCGTTATCCGAACTGAACAAGCCGATCTACTTCGGGACCTTCCCCTCTGAGGTGAGGCCAGACTTCGTCTCCGATGAGGCCCTGGACCTGGTGGCGAGGTACTGCAAAAACCGATACCTGAGCATCGGCGGCCAGTCGGGAAGCGACCGGATTTTGAAGATGATAGGAAGAGGCCACGACGTCGAGGCGATAAGAAGGGCCTGCGACCTCTGCCTCGACCGGGGGATCGTCCCGAACCTCGACCTGATCGTCGGCCTTCCCGGGGAGACGCCGGAGGACCAGAGGATGACCCTGGCCCTCGCCCGAGAGGTCGTGGGGGGAGGCGGCAGGATCCGGGCCCACCACTTCACCCCCCTACCGGGGACGCCCCTGGAAGACGCGAAGCCCGCGGTGCTGGCCGACGAGGTGGCAAAAGAGATGGGGAAGCTCGCCCTGAGGGGGAAGGCTACGGGGAGGTGGGGCTCTTCGGATCAGAGGTAGAACCGTTTGAAGGGGAGCTTGTAGTCGTCCCTCGGCTCGTACTTCACCACAATTTTGTTGCCGTCGATGTGAATCTCCCTCACCGACTGAGAGAACATATACCATGCGTACCCCCGGTCCGGGACCCTCAGCCTGTCAGGGAGGCTCGACAGAAAATTCGTCTCGTTGAGGATGTAAGAGCGAAGAAGCTCGCTGCCCGAGGCGAAGAGGAAGGGGAAACCGACCCGCTCCACCTCCTCCGCCATGCAGGGGTCGGTAAGCCTCAGCCTCTGCTTCAGATGCTGCCGATATTCATCCTCCGTGATGATGATCTCTTTTAATTCGCTCAAACCGGTTCACCGGCCATCTCTGGATCGAGGGGCGAGATAAAAATTGCGGGGGGGGAGAGCCGAGGGGTCGGAAGGCTCCGGAGGATAGCAAGATGCCAAAGGATCGAAGGGCTCCGAAGTGTCGCCAAATTCGGGCTTTGGCGTTTCCTCCTCCTATCCCGGGCGGACGGCCTTTCCGGGCCAAAGAGGAGGGATGGGCCCGGGCCGCCGCGCATTTCGGGGTTATGGATGCGCCTCATGATCAGGCCGTTACCTTCTCTTCGGCCTTCGAGCCGCTGGAGGGGACGGGGTCGACGGCGCATGCGGCGATCTTCTCGACGAGCTTTGCGAGAACCTCCTTTCTCATCCCGCCGACGAACTTGATCGACCCGACGACGAGGTGGCCGCCGCCGTTGACGCCCCCCGCCTTGATCTCCTCCCGGAGCTCCCGGACCATCTTCGGTATGTTCATCCTCACCCCCCGGCTCCTCAGTACGGCGAAGTCGGGGCCGTAGCCTATCGTCACTACCGGCTTTCCGTCGTACTTCTTGCAGAGCCGATCGTGGACCTCGCCAGAGGTCTTCCCCGGCGGGGGGAAGGTGAACTTGTGGGCGTAGTTCTCAACGTCCAGGACGTTCATGATGGCGCCGTTGGGGAGGGTCTGGGTCTTGACGTGGGCGAAGGAGGCCCGGAGCTGCTCCTCGATCGCCTCCTTCGCCTGTTCGCAGAGGAGCTGGACGATATTTCGGTGCCTGTCGAGCCTCCCGAGACAGAGGATGTCGTTGACGAGCCCCCTCCCATCGTTGAACCGGAGCCAGAACGCCTCGTAATCGAGGGCGAGGGCGATCTTTCTCAGGTCCTCGATGGAGAAGCGGTCCTCCACGAGGCGTATGTACCTTTCCGCCTCGGGAGCCTCGCTCCGATCGCCTACGGCCGAGACGGCGGGAAAGTGCTTGATCTTCTCCTCAACATCGGGGTTGATCATCCTCGCGATCTCGGTCGCTATCATCCCCGTGGTGATCCCAAAGTCCCCACCCTGGTGGGCGGGGTTGACGTGGGTGATGAGGTACTCGTCGACCGCCTCGTCGGGGTGGTGGTGGTCGACGACGAGCATCTCCATCCCGTAGATCCGCGCCTGCTTCATCGCCGGGACGTCCTCCTCGGTGGAGCCGTTGTCCATCAGGACTATGAGGGGCATCTTCTGGTCGTGGCGGGACTGGTCCTCCAGGGCGTAAGTGAGGTCTTTTGTGACGTCCTCAAGCTCGTAGAAGGGGGCCTTCGAAGGCGCACGCCTGTAGTTGTGGTACTCGGCGTCGGAACCGCCTACGTCCCTGATGAGGGGGAGGATTGCCGTCTCGATGGCCACAGCGGCGCTCATTCCGTCGGCGTCGGCGTGGTGCCTCACCACTATCGGCTTCGACTTCAGGACCGCCCTTCTGATCTCCTTTGCCACCTCCCTCATCTTCGGTTGCAGCCTCGTTATTATATCGCTCTCCACCAGGAGGGGGAGGTCGGCGGGCTCGGCCCTCTCGTCGATCGCCTTCTCGATCCTATCCTTGACGGCGGAGGCCTCCCCGCCCCAGAGCTGCTTCATCGACCGGATCTCGATCTGGATCTGGCCGTTCCTGACGGAGACGTCGCCGATGGCCCTCACTATCATCTCGGTGTCGATCTCGGTCCATGCCCGGACCCCAGCCCGCTCGAAGGCGGCGCAGAAGACGATGCCGCTCTCGTCGGCGATGGTGAAGATGGTGGGGCCTCCGGTCTGCTTCACCTGGATCACCTCCCCCTCGATGGATACGAGCTTTCCGACGCTCTTTTCGAGCTTCTCGACCCTGGTGGCGGGGAGGTCCTTCTTCACCTCCAGGGTGTGGTGCTCGCCCACCTCCACCGGCTCCAGCTCTATGTTGCCGTTGGGGGCGACGTTCCTCACCCGGACGTATATCTCCTCGCCGACCTCCGGCGTCCTTTTCAGAAACTTGTTGTGGGCGAGCCCCCGGACGTGGTCGTTCAGGTCGACGAAGGCCCCGAAGTTGGCGAGCCCCGAGACCTTTCCCCCGTAGACATCTCCGATGGCCAAATCGCCGGTGTCGCAGGCCTTATCCAGAACGTGTACGACGGGCTTTTTGGAGCAGCTGGGACATAGCTCGCTTCTGGTGGCGAGCTTGGCGCCGCAGACGGCGCAGAGGTAATCTCGGCCGAGGCCTGCGCACTTCTGGCAGATCTCGGTGACGGGGATCTTTCCCTCCCCCTTGCAGACGGGACATCTCGTCGACCCCTTGCTCACCAGGTCGTCGATCTCGCTCGCGGAGGCCTCGCCGAGGCTGACGGACTCTATCTTCCCCGTCCCCTTGCAGTTGGGACAGTCCTTCTCTCCCACCGTCAGATACCCCTCGCCACCACATTTCTCGCACAGGTTCATCTCTCTGTAGAGAGCTGCCAAGGGATTTATCGGTTTTGGAAGGTAAGGGAATAAATAGCATCTCCGATCTCTTCCGGCCATGCGAGTTGTGGTCTTGCGCCTCGGCCATCGGCCGGAGCGGGACAAGAGGATCACCACCCATGTGGGGCTGGTGGCGAGAGCCTTCGGCTCCCAGGAGATGATCCTGGCCGGAAGGGACGAGCGGCTGGTGGAGGGGCTCGAGGACGTCGCTCTTAGGTGGGGCGGCGACTTTCAGGTGAGGTCCGTCTCCAGCTGGAAGGCCGAGGCCAGGAGCTGGAAGGAGGCGGGAGGGAGGATCGTCCACCTCACCATGTACGGAACTCCCCTATCGGAGTCGATGGAGGAGATCCGTCGATCCGATCCGTTGATGGTGGTGGTAGGGGCTGAGAAGGTCCCCCCCGAGATCTACGAGATGGCGGACTGGAACGTGGGGGTCGGAAACCAGCCCCACTCAGAGGTGGCGGCCCTGGCGGTCTTCCTGGACAGGCTCTTTTTGGGCAGAGAGCTTGAGATGGATTTTGGCGGTAGGATCGAGGTCGTCCCAAGCCCGCGTTACAAGACCGTCATCGAAAGAAGGAAGGAAGATGAGGCGGAGGGCTGATCGACCCTTGAGGGTCCTCGTCGTCGGCCAGAACGTCCGGCATATAGCCGCCTCCGCGTCCAGGGCGGGCCACCGGGTCTTCGCCGCCGACTGCTACAACGACCTCGACCTGTCGGAGTCGGCTTTCCGATCTATTCTCCTGGGAGCCGACCCCTCGATCCCCGGAGATCTAGGACGATCGGCGGAACTTATTATCCGGGAGGTCGTCGAGGGGGATCTCATCGACCGGCTCGTTTTGGGGCCGGGGATCGAGGAGATGAAGGTCGGGGGGGTCGAGGTCCTGAACAACCCGCCAGAGAAGATCTCCCTCGTATCCGACAAGCTCTGGCTGGGACGCTGGCTCGAAAGAGAGGGGTTTCCTGGGGTCCCGACCCACCCTCTCGGAGAGGAGGGCGATCATCGAGGGTTTCCCCTGATGGTCAAACCCCGGAAGGGGGCGGGGGGGGTCGAGAACAGGCTCGTCTTCACCGAAGAGGAGCTCGCCGAGGTCGCGGGCGACCTCATCGTCCAGGAGATGGCGGTAGGAACCCCCGCCAGCGTCTCCGTCGTCGCCGACGGCGAGGGGGCGGTGGCGATATCCGCCAACGAGCAGCTTATAGGGACCGAATGGCTCGGAGGAAGCGGGTTTCGCTACTGCGGCAACGTCTCTCCCCTGGACCCCTCGATAGACGCCTCCGCAGTCGGGGATATGATGGATATCGGGGAGGAGATCGCCATCCGCCTCGGCCTCGTCGGCTCCAACGGCATCGACTTCGTCATCACCGAATCCGGTCCCGTAGTCCTGGAGGTGAACCCCCGGTTTCAGGGGAGCCTCGACGCCGTGGAGATCTCCACGGGTATGAACGTATTCCAGGCCCACATCCTATCTTTCGATGGATCGCTCCCTGATAGGCCTAAACCTCGGGGATTCGGGGGGCGGGGGGTCATCTTCGCAAAATCCGATATAAAAATAGGGGCGGACCTCAGGACCGTGACGGCGTCGATCGCCGACGTCCCTAGGCCGGGGACCATCGCGAAGCGGGGGGACCCCTTATCCTCGATATTGAGCTTCGGAGAGGACTGGAAAGGGGCCATGGACCTCCTCAAAAGGAGGAGCTGGGCGGTCTATCGGGCCTTCCGCCTCTGATGGATCAGCTCCGCCCTCTCCAGAAGATGGGCCCTCACCAGAACACGACGCGTTAGACTCACCAGGACACGACGCGGTAGAACCAGTGGCTTATAATGGTGACGAACTTCTCAAACCCTCCACCCTTCTCCAGCTTCTTCCGATCGTTTTCGTCGTATTTCTTATCTTTAATCCAGGACATGACTTTTCTGTTGTTGATCTGGAGATATAACGATATCGGTATCCACCAAGTTCCCGCAAGGCGCCTCTTTGCACCCGCCTCCTCGGTTCTGCTGATCTGCGCTAACGAGAGTGTTGCGCAACGAGGCTTTAGCGGGACGAGGGTGAAGCATGAGGATGGTGATATAGGGCTGAGCAAAGGTGAGACCCTCGACTATTCATGCTCCAAAATAAGGACCTTCCGGCGGGAAAAACCAAAATCTTTATGATATATGAGGTAGGCTCTCATCCGAGTGATATACATGGACATCGTACCCATCATTGGATACCTCCAGGCTCTGGTCGTGCTGGCGCTCTTCTTCGGGATTCTGGCCGTCGGGTTCAAGGTCTGGCGCTGGAACTACGCCTGACCCGCCCCGCCCCGACTTTCCTTTCCGCTCTTTTTTTCCTATCCTTCAGCCGTGCCTTCCCAGGACGATGACCTTCGTCCCTCTGAAGTCGAGCTTCGCCACCTGGCCGGAACGTATCTGGACCGAGGCCGACGTGAACTTGTAGCCTGCAGCGTCCACGGCCACCGAGTGCCATCCGGGGCTGAGGGAGACCCGATAGTCGCCGTCATCTCCCGTGGCGATGGAGAAGATGCCGTCGATCCTCACCCTCGCCCCCGGTATCCCGGCGCCGATCCTGTCGGTGACCCTCCCCTCCAGCCATCCATATCCCCCATAATAAATATCGGGAGGGGCGAGCTGGCCCACGGGGTATCCCACCACAGTTCCAGCAGCCGATACGGTCCCGGTCCATACCCTCCCCGTCGCCTGGGTGAAGCTGAACCCCCCGAGCTCTGCAGTGACCGCGTAAGTCCCCGAGGGGAGGTTCATACCGTAGTAGCCCCGGGCGTTGGTGGTGGTGCTATAGACCCCACCCGACCCGGATATCCTGACCCTGGCGTTAGGAATGCCGTTGCCATAGGGGTCGACGACCCTCCCCACCAGGCTGTATGTAGTCGGATACCCTCCGGAGCTGACCCGTAAATCCACCCTGTTGGACCAGCCCGATGCGTTGAACTGATAAGAATGAGCCTCCAAAGTCTCAGCGTAGAGGTCCAGCCTGTACCAACCCGGGGTCACAAACCCATGGGATAATACCCTCCTCCCCCGATCGCTCAAGGTCAGAGGCCCCCAGTTGGCGACGTACAGCCAGAGGGAATAAGGGGTGGCCAGGTTCACCTCCCCGCTGGTCACCAGAAGCCCCCCAGACTGGAGGTAGAGCTGGTTATGGCTCAGGACCTCGTCCCCGTATATGAGGTTGTGATTCGGGGCGAAGGGGTTCGCGGAGATGAGGTGGCCGACGTCGGATCTTCCGGGCGAGAGGGGGTCCCATTCGGCCCTCCCTGCGGCGCTGGTAGACTCATAGCCGGGGCCGAAGGGGTCCCACTCCGGCCTATCGGCGGCGAAGGGGTTTGGGAGATAATCCAGACCAGGTGCGTCCTCGGCCCGGACGCCTTCCGCGCTGAAGGCGGCCAGGAAGACTGCTCCCAGCAATATCCAAAATGCGACTCTACTCGTCGATATCAAAGCTTCAACCTCCCCAAAGGCAAAGGGCTCGCCTCCGACTTAAAGATTCCGGAGGTGTGGAGATGATCGAGATCTCCGATAAAATAAGGGCGGTGCGGGCCGGTGAGGGGGCGCCTATCGGCGGCCTCCGCCTTCCGCACCCGTCCAGAGAGCCGATTTTAGGCCCCGACGAAGGATAGCTTGTTGGCGGCGATGGGTATCCCCAGGGCCATACCGTTGCGGGTGTAGTAGAGCTCCACCTGGCCGTCGTGGGCGACGAAGGCCTCGGTGTAGTAGAGGGTCAGGGCCGGGACGTCCTCGGCGTAGAGGAGCTGGGCCCGGTCGATGAGGTCCCGGCGGGCGTCCTCATTCATCTGTGTAACCTGCCCCTCCAGGAGGGCTACGAGCTCGGGGTTGGCGTCGTACCGCGCGCTGTTGAAGCTCTCCATCTCGATGGTGTTTCTCGCCAGGAAGTGGGGGTCGCCGATGACCCCGCCGTGGCCGCTGACCGCGAGGTCGAAGTCCCAGTCGGCGACCTTGGAGTCGACGGTCTTTGAGTCCATCATCCGCAGGTCGACGTTTATCCCGGCGGCCGCGAGGTCCGCCTCGATCAATTCGCCGATCCTCTCGGCGGAGGTGTCGCCGCCCTTGATGAGGAGCTGGATCGGCTGGCCTGCATAGCCCATATCTGCTAGAAGCTCCTTCGCCTTCGCGGGGTCGTGGGGGTAGAAGCCGTCGATCTCGGGGTTGTACCAGTCGTTGTCAGAGGGTATGAACCCCGGGCTTCCCGCAAGGCCGCGGCCCCGGGCCGCTATATCCACCAGCTTCTCCCGGTCGATGGCGCTGGCAAGAGCCTGCCGCAACCTCTTATCCGAGAGGGGCTCTTTTCTGTGGTTTATCATCAGCTTGTAGTTCCACCAGTGGGACGGGACCTCAACGATCACGAAGCTTTTCTCCAGCTGGCCGATCATCTCCGGCTCGACCCCGGCGGTGTTCACCCTCCCCTGGAGGAGCTCCGCCGCGGCGTTGGGAGCGGAGATCTTGACGAACCGAAGCTCCTTTACCCTCGGCTCGCCGAGGTAGTAGTCTTCATAGGCGACGTATTTGTACGTCCCCTGGACCTTGTCGTAGTCCTCGACCCTCAGGGTGTAGGGGCCGGTCCCGACGAGGGCGTCCTGCTCCCTGCGGTTGACGGGATCGGAGACCCCGGCCCAGATGTGCTCAGGGAGGATCGGCAGGGTTCCCGCCACCTGGTCGAGGAAGGGGGCGAAGGGAGCCGAGAGGGTCATCTTGACCGTCAGGTCGTCGATCGCCTCGGCATCATCGATGATCGACGAGTCGACCCACATGTAGGGGTGATCTTTGGTATAATCCACGGTGAAGACGACGTCATCGGCGGTGAAGGGCTCGCCGTCATGCCAGGTGACCCCCTCCCTCAAGGAGAAGATGTATTCGTCGTCTCCGACGAGCTCCCACCTCTCGGCGAGGGCGGGGACGTACCCGGCCTCATCCTTCCAGACGAGGGTATCGAAGAGGAAGCTCATCCGGGAGTACCCCGGCCCTCTGGCGTAATGGGCGTAAGGAGAGGGGAACCCCCAGTCTCCTGTGGTGTCGGCCATGGTGTATACGGGGACCGAGCCGCCGTCATCAGCGGCGGCCGAGCCAGCAAGAAACAGGACGAAGAGCCCCACCGCCAGCCCCAATATCCGCGAATATCTCATTATAAACTCCTCCGTTCCTTATACCGGATTGCGTCTTACAAAATCTATAGTTCATCTTCTTATTTATGAATCTTTTTGTTTTACAATATGGAAAATATGACTGAATTTAAACTTTTTATTTATTCATGCCATAAATATCAAATTTAGAAGGTATTTAGATATACTATTATTGATTTCATCACAAAAAGATGGCTCAATGCTGCTGTTAAATATAACCCGATGAAAGCCCGGATCCCGGATGGGGAGGATATCGAGGTCCATGGGCCGGGGTGGCATATGAGAGATCGGAGGGGACCGGCCTTAGAAGTGATTTTTAAATACCATCGGATAGAGATCTAAGCTTCAGATATGTCGGATAGATGGCAGAAGTGCTGGGAGGTCGCCCCGGAGATATACCTCCTCCTCAAAGAGAGCGAGAGCCTTGAGGCGGCCCGGGATGTCGTCGTCGGCTACCTCCAGTCCCTCGACTGGACCCGGCAGCGGGAGGCGGTGGAGATCGACCCCTGGGACTACGTCCTCTTCAAAGAGGCGGTCGAGGGGCTCAAGAACCTCTTCTCCCCCCGAAACGAGAGGGCGGCGAAGACCTCGTCACTGGAGTATCTCTGGCAGGCGGCGGTATCCGGAGACTCCGAGGTCGCCGATGGCTTCGTCGACGAGTTCTTCCACCTCTTCAAGGCGGTGAAGGTCCAGGCCGAGGTCTACCCCTCGATGCTGATGGAGGGGATGGAGGTCCCCGACTTCGATAGGTACGAGGGTCGCGAGGCGGCAGAGAGGCGGTCTCTCTACTTGGACGAGATGGGGCGGCGGATGGACTTGCGCCTCGCACGGTATCGAAGCGGCCTCGACCCCGACCTCGCCGAGGCGCGGGCTGAGAACAGGGCGAGGATCCTGGCAGTCCTGGACGGGGACGAGGACGACTGGTCCGACTGGAGGTGGCAGTTCCGCAACGTCTTCAAGGACGCCGACGGTCTTGCTATCATAAAAGAGATCATAAACCTCAGCCCCGAGCACGAGGAGTCGATCCCCCTCGCCCTGGAGAACGGGATCCCCTTCGGCGTCACCCCCCACTACCTCTCCCTGATGGATAAAAACCCCGGCGACCTCGACTTTGCCCTCAGGCAGCAGGTCTTCCCTCCCCTGAAGTACGTCCAGAAGATGATCGCCCATAGAATCGACCGGAAGTGGGCCTTCGACTTCATGAGGGAGTACGATACATCCCCCGCCGACCTCGTCACCCGCCGCTATCCCCGTGTCGCCATCATCAAGCCCTACGACTCCTGCCCCCAGATCTGCGTCTACTGCCAAAGGAACTGGGAGATCACCGCCCCCTTCATGCCCTCGGCGATGGCTTCCATGGAGAAGATCGAAGCCGCCCTCGACTGGTACGACGACCACGACCAGATGATGGACGTCCTAGTCACCGGCGGCGATCCCCTGGTTTTGGGCGACGGCCGCATCGACGAGATCCTCGGCCGCCTCGCCGAGATGGACCACATCGTCAGCATCAGGATAGCCACCAGAACCCCCATCACCGTCCCCCAGAGGATCACAGAAGAGCTCTGCGAGATCTTCGGCTCTTACCACGACCTGGGCAGAAGGAGCCTATCCGTCGTAACCCACTTCATGCACCCCCGGGAGGTGACGGCAGAGACCCTGGAGGCGATCAGGAGGATCAGGGTCCTGGGGATGGACGTCTACAACCAGCAGGTCTTCACCTTCGCCAACAGCAGGCGGTTTGAGACGGCGGCCCTCCGGATCGTCATGAAGAAGATCGGGGTCGACCCCTACTACTCCTTCAACATGAAGGGGAAGAGTGAGATGGAGGAGTACGCCGTCCCCATCGCTCGGATCCTCCAGGAGCAGAAGGAGGAGGCCCGGCTCCTGCCGGGGATCTTCAGGACCGACGAGCCGGTCTTCAACGTCCCCTTCCTGGGAAAAGACCACCTCCGGGCCTGGCAGAACCACGAGATCATAGCGATCCAGCCCGACGGAAGGAGGACGTACCGTTTCCTCCCCTGGGAGAAGAACATTGTCCAGGTGAAGCCATACATCTACGACGACGTCAGCATAAGCGGCTACCTCGAGAGGCTGAGGGAGAGGGGGGAGGACCCGGAGGATTACAGGTCCATATGGTACTATTACTGAAGGACGAAGGGGCTATATGGTACTATTACTCAAGGACGAAGAAGTATGAGTGCTTTTTGATGATGAACGGCCCGCAGCTTGGTGCTGAGAGCGCTTTTTGAATCAACCATCGAGATGACATTTAAAAAATACTACTTATTAGGGGGTTGATGCGGAGAGCCTGTTAGATGATATTCGGATCTTATTGAGGTCCGGCAAAGATACGGAATTTTTTGTTCGATCATGATGCCCAACTCAACCATTGGAGATGACGCTCATACTTATCAGACGGATACATCATATGAAATATAAAACAGTTCTTAAGAGCTTCTATTCCGATCTTCAACAGCCCTTCTTGGGAAATGATTAAATATCAGTAATCGGAGGAGAAGGCCAATTTTATCATAAATAAATGTTACTCATAAGATTTAACTATGGGATGCTGACATGGGCTTCCTCCTAACTCATGGTTATGGAGTCTGTGGCGGAAAGCCAGAAAAGGGAGATTTAGGGATGGCAGAACTCAACCCATTTGCGATAGCTCAAGAGCAGCTGGAAGACTGTGCAAAAATATTGAATTTGACAGACGATGTTCGGGAGGTACTCCGTAGCCCCATGCGGGAGCTGCACGTATCCATCCCCGTTCGGATGGACGATGGGAGGACGAAGGTCTTCCAGGGGTTTCGAGTGCAGTACAACGACGCCAAAGGTCCGACGAAGGGCGGCATCAGGTTTCACCCCGACGAGACGATTGACACCGTAAGGGCTCTGGCCGCGTGGATGACCTGGAAGTGCTCCCTCCTGGACCTCCCCCTCGGTGGCGGTAAGGGGGGAGTGATCTGCAACCCCAAAGAGCTCTCCGAAAATGAGCTGGAACGGCTGAGCAGAGGGTACGTCGACCAGATATGGCAGTTCATGGGCCCCGACAAGGACGTCCCCGCCCCCGACGTCTATACGACTCCCCAGATCATGGCCTGGATGATGGACGAGTACTCCAAGATCACAGGGAGGAACGAGTTCGGTTGCATCACCGGCAAGCCCGTCTGCATAGGCGGCTCCTGCGGCCGGGACGACGCCACCGCCCGGGGCGGGATGTACACCATCCGGGAGGCGGCAAAAGAGCTCGGAATAGACCTCACCAAGGCGACCGTCGCCATTCAGGGCTATGGAAATGCCGGATGCAATGCAGGATTCCTGGTAAGAGACCTCTTTGGCTCCAAGGTGCTGGCGATCAGCGACTCCAAGGGCGGCATATACAACGAGGACGGCCTCGACCTCGACCTCGCCTGCAGCGTCAAGAAAGATACTTGCACCGTCGTCAACTCTCCCAGGGAGGGGACCCAAAAGATATCAAACGAGGACCTCCTGGAGCTGGATGTGGACATCCTCATCACCGCGGCTCTCGAGAACGTCATCACCAAAGAGAACGCTCCCAACGTCAAGGCGAAGATCATAGCTGAGCTCGCCAACGGCCCCACCACCCCCGAGGCGGACGAGATCCTCTTTAAAAATGGCGTTCACATCATCCCCGACTTTCTCTGCAACGCCGGCGGAGTCACCGTCTCCTACTTCGAGATGGTCCAGAACATCGATCGGTACTGCTGGGATGTCGAAGACGTCTACAAGCGGCTGGACGACAGGATGACCCGGGCTTATCACACCGTCCTCGACACCTCTAGGGCCTACAACATAAATATGCGCCAGGCAGCCTATGTCGTCGCCGTCAGCCGGGTCGTCGAGGCGATGAAGATGCGAGGCTGGATCAAGATGGGTTAGCCCCCATCCATCAGTCTCATCTGGAAGAGCGATAACAGATATTTTGGGATGGTGGATAGATCCTCCCCCCAGCATCACTTTTTTTTGAGCCTTCTGACGCAGAATGCACCTTTGACGTCGCGAAATCCCCTCGAAGGAAAGAGGCTGCCTCATGGGGCAAATATATGCTTTTCCCCCTTCAATGCTCCGGGGTAGCCCGATATTTACATCAGATAGATAAGGGGATATATGAAGGCGAGAATCATAACAAATAATTGGCGAAGTCTGACAGGAGGAATATAGACTTGAAACTTAACCTGACCGCCGTCGTCTGGGAAGGTGAGAGGTCCTACATATCGAAATGCCCCGAGCTGGGGATCTGCAGCTTTGGAGCCACCCCCGAAGAGGCCCTCGACCGCCTCGAAGAAGCTGCATGGCGTTACCTCGATTACGCCGAGAGCCGGGGGATCATCGCCGACGTGGAGTCGGCTGCCTCTTCCCCCCATAAGTTCGCCTCGATGATGGAGATGGTCAGATGAAACCATGATGATGGAGATGGCCAGATAATGAGGAGATCTGACCGTCTGCGAGAGTTTCAAAATAGGATCTCGATATAGCCTAGCTCGTACATGCCGCCTTCTTCTTATCCTTCCCCTCGCCCCTCCCCAGGGTGGGGTTCAACGCCTGCGGCGACATATCCACCAGTTTGTGCCAGTTATCCCGCTCCCAGAGCGCAGAAGACCGGTCCTCCTCGGGGATGAACTGGCGCAGGCGTAGGGCCAGGGTATCCCAGTTGACCTGGTGGCCGTCGAAGTCCGGGCCGTCGACACAGCCGAACTTCGTCTCGCCCCCCACCTCCACCCTGCAGGCGCCGCACATCCCGGTACCGTCCACCATCAGGGGGGTGAGGCTTACGATCGTCTTGACGCCGGCCGGCTTGCTCGCCTTGGCCGCCTCCATCATCATGAATGGGCAGCCGTGGACGAAGATCCTGTCGATCCTCTCGCCGCTTTCCAGCCTCTTTCTTATGAAGTCGTCGGTCCAGCCCGGCCGGCCGCAGCTTTCGTTCCCGGCGAGGACGTGAAGCTCGTCGCTCTCCTCCTGTAGCCTCTCTTTCCAGAAGATGAACTCCGGGCTTCGCCCCTCCACCACCGTTATCACCCGGTTTCCCGCCTCTTTGAGGGCCTTTATCAGGGGGAGGGTGGGGCCGATCCCAAAACAGCCGCAGGCGCAGATGACGGTCCCGAAGTTCTCGATCTCGGTGGGGGCGCCTAAGGGGCCGGCGAGGTTCATGACGGAGTCGCCGACCTTGAGGGCCGCAAGCTTCATGGTGCTCGTCCCCAGGACGAAGAAGACGATATCGACGGTCCCCTCTCCAGCGTCCCAGCCCGATAGGCCCATGGGGACCCTCTCGCCGGTCTCATCAACCCTTATTATCACAAACTGGCCGGGGCGGGCGGCCTTCGCCACCTTGGGGGCCCTTATCTTCATGTAGATTATGTTGGGGACGAGCGCCTCCTTCTCCACAATCTGGTACATATTCAATCACCATCCGCTCTGGAAAGGTTCACGGCACAGACCTTCAGCTCCGGTATCTTGGCCACGGGGTCGAGGGCGGGGTTTGTGAGGACGTTCGTCGGCGTCTCGGCGAAGTGGAAGGTCATGAAGGCGACCCCCGGAGACGACCTCTCCGTCAGCCTCGCCCTGGCGGTGACCGTCCCCCTCCGGGAGGTGACCTCCACCAGTTCGCCGTCCTCGATCCCCAGGGCCATCCCGTCTGCGGGGTTGATCTCCACCAGCTCTTCATCTCTTAAGAGGTTCAGCCCCGAGACCTTCCTCGTCATCGTCCCGGTGTGGAAGTGGCAGAGGACCCGTCCTGTAGTGAGGATGAAGGGGTACTCCTCGTCGGGAAGCTCCGCGGAGGGTCGGTAAGCCAAGACCGAGAAGAGCCCCTTTCCCCGGGTGAAGCCGTCTCTGTGAAGGTACCTGGTACCGGGATGGTCGGGGGTAGGGCACGGCCACTGCAGCCCCACCTTATCGATCCTCTCGTAGCTGATACCACCGTAGCTCGGGGTGAGGGACGATATCTCAACCATGATCTCTGAGGGATCAGAATAAGTGAACTGGTCGGGACGGCCCATCCTTCTGCCCATCTCCGATAAGATCATCCAGTCTGGCATCGAATCCCCCGGGGGGTCGAGCAACTTTCTCACCCTCTGGACCCGCCGTTCGGTATTGGTGAACGTCCCGTCCTTCTCGGCGAAGGAGGTGGCGGGGAGGACGACGTCGGCGAGGGCTGCCGTCTCCGAGAGGAATATCTCCTGGACGACGAGAAAGCCGACCTTCTCCAGCGCCTCGGCGACGTGCGCGGCGTCGGGGTCGCTGATGACGGGGTTTTCGCCGATGATGTACATGCAGTCGATCTCGCCTTCTTCGATGGCGCCGAAGATCTCCAGGAGGGTGAGCCCCGGCTTCTTCGGGAGCTCTCCGCCCCAACTCGCCTCGAACTTCATCCTCAGGTCGTCGTTGGTCACCGCCTGGTAGCCGGGGAATACGTTGGGGAGGGCTCCCATGTCACAGGCGCCCTGGACGTTGTTCTGGCCCCGGAGGGGGTTTATGCCGGAGCTTAGCTTTCCCAGGTTTCCCGTCATCATGGCGAGGTTTGCCAGGGCCAGGATGTTCTCGGTCCCGTGGGAGTGCTGGGTTATCCCCATGGAGTAGACGATGGAAGAGGGATCGTTTTGGGCATAAATCCGGGCCGCCTCTATCATGAGCTCCGCCTCAACGCCGGTGATCTCTGCCGCATCTTCCAGGGAGACTTCGGCGAGAGAGTCTCTGAAGGCATCGAAGTTTTCGCACCGTTCTTCAATGAACTTCTCATCGACGAGCCCCTCGTCCAGGATCACCTTGCAGAGGCCGAGGATCAGGGGGACGTCGGTCCCCGGCGTCTGCCTCAGCCATACGTCGGCTATGCTGCACAGGCCGATCTTTCGGGGGTTGGCGACGATGATCTTCGCCCCCCTCCTCTTCGCCTCCTTGATCTTGAGGGCGATGACGGGATGCTGCTCTGGTGTGTTGGATCCTATGATCAAAATGCAGCCTGCGCCCGCCAGCTCATCGATGGAGTTGGTCATCGCCCCGCTCCCGAAGGCCGCCGCAAGGGCGGCGACGGTGGAGGCATGACAGAGGCGGGCGCAGTGGTCGACGTTGTTGGTCTCCATCACGAGACGGCATAGCTTCTGGGCGAGGTAGTTTTCCTCGTTGGTGCATTTGGCGGAGGAGAGGAGGGCGAAGCGATCGCCTTTGGACCGAGAGAACCGCTCTACTATGAGAGAGAACGCCTCATCCCAGCTGGCAGCGACGAGCTCGCCGTCCTTTCTGATGAGGGGGGTCTTCAGCCGCTCGCGGCTCTCGACGAAGTCGAGGCCGAACCTCCCCTTGACGCAGAGCTGGCCGTTGTTTGGGGTATCGCCCCTCGTCCCCCTGACCCGGACGATGTGACCGGAGGCGACGCCGATATCCATGACGCAGCCTACGCCGCAGAAGGGGCAGACGGTGGTGACGAAACCCTCCGGCCTCTCCCACCTCTCGGCCCTCGCCCGGAGGGCTCCGGTGGGGCAGACGTCGACGCAGGCGCCGCAGAACTTGCATTCGGAGTCCAGGAGGGAGACGGGGCCTATGGAATGCTGGCGGTGGTAGTCGACGTCGAAGTCGAGGACCCCCTCCCCCCTCACCTCCCTGCAGGTCCGCACGCACCGGCCGCAGAGGATGCAGAGGTTGTAGTCGCGGTCGAAGAAGGGCTCCCTCAGGACGGGGTGGTTTCGATAGGAGGTCTCATACCTTATCCTGTCGAGGCCAGTATACTCCACCGCCGCCTGCAGCTCGCATTCGCCGTCGTTGGGGCAGTACTTGCACCCCACCGCCATGGGAAACTTTCTCATGCACTCCCGCAGGTCGCCGCACTCGTCCTTCCGGTCGCAGAACAGGCAGCTCGTCGGGTGGTTCGTCAGGGCGAGGAGCATCTCCAGGGTGTGGCGGCGCATCTGCTGGAGCTCTTCGGTCCGAGTCCTCACCACCATCCCCTCTTCTGCCATGGTGGTGCAGGCGGTGGGGTACGCCTTCTGACCCTCCACCTCGACGATGCAGAGCTTGCATGAGCCGATGGGCGAAAGGTCGGGGTGGTCGCATAAGGCGGGTATATAGATCCCTGCCTCTCGGGCTGCTTCGAGGACTGTAGCTCCCTTCCGAGTCCTCACCTCTTCTCCATCAATGGTCAGGGCGATCTCGTCCACTTTCACCACCGCGTGCTTCTCTGGAGCAGCGTAGTCGTATTTCTAAGTTGCTCTTGGTCTTCCGCTGGAAAAGGAACTTCTCGTTGTTGTATTTTAACCAAACGGGGTCGAAGAAGCCCCATGGGACAGATATATTAATAGACAGCTAGGAACCGGCATTCCGATCCATTGGTCATCGGTTAAGAGAAGAATCGCGATGAGGCAGCGATCTCGGTAGCAAGTACGGTGAGATTGGCTTGGTCAAAGAGGCTACAGCAAGTCAGTCTTGAAATCGGATCAAATCTAGATGACGCATAATTCGTGTGAAAAATGGAAATATTGTGTAGCTTAAACTCCTTAACCGATGACCCATGCATTCCGATCTTATGGCGGTGTTCCAGATCATTCCTGGGGCAGCTTCACCGGAGGTGGACCGTCGGGAGTTAATAAACCGAATAAAATTATATAATTATCTGGAGGGGCGTCTGGTCCGGCTGAAAGGGCAGAAGAGCGAGCCGAAAAGATTTAAATATTGAGGCATAGGTTGAACTCCAAAGCCCATCGCAGAGGATATACCGATGGCGGGCAGACTCCGGTTGAGGTGCAGACGTCGGCATTTCATCGATACGTCCGCCTCACAGATCCCGGCTCCGACCGCAGACTATTGCGGCGGGGGGACTGGGCCAATCGAAGAGCCGCAGAACATCAAAAAACCGAAGCGGGATACGATGTCTGATAAAAAGAAGCTGAACCTCAATCGGGTTTCAATGCCCAAGCAGTCTCCTGAGGAGAGACGGAAGAACTTCCTCGAGGTGGCTTGTGGCTATACCGAAGAGCAGGCCGAAAAAGAGGCCGATAGATGCCTCCAGTGCAAAAAGCCCAGATGCATCGAAGGCTGTCCTGTGGGGATAGATATCCCGGCTTTCATTGAGGCCGTAAGGGGTGGCGAGATGGAGGATGCCGTCAGGATCATCAAAGATAAGAACAGCCTCCCCGGCATCTGCGGAAGGGTATGCCCCCAGGAGGTCCAGTGCGAGGAGAGGTGCGTTCTGGGCAAGAAGGGCGCACCCGTAGCCATCGGCCGTCTTGAGAGGTTCGTGGCAGACTGGGAGGGGAGCTGCGACCTTCCTAAAGAGGGAGGCACCGGCCCGGGGGGAGTTGGCAAGGCGAAGCCGTCGGGCAAAAAGGTGGCCGTCGTGGGGGCGGGGCCTGCGGGCCTCACCGCAGCCGCCGATCTCGCCAAGAGGGGCCACCGGGTCACCGTCTTTGAGGCGCTCCATGACGCCGGGGGGGTCCTGATATACGGGATCCCGGAGTTTCGCCTCCCCAAAGATATCGTCCGCTGCGAGGTCGATTACGTCAAGAGCCTGGGGGTCAATTTCGAGCTCGACTCTGTGGTGGGAAGGCTCCTTCAGGTCGACGAGCTCCTGGATGGGGAGTTTGACGCCGTCTTCCTCGGGATCGGCGCAGGGGCGCCCCGTTTTCTCAACATCCCCGGCGAGAACCTCAACGGAGTCTACTCCGCCAACGAGTATCTGACGAGGGTAAACCTGATGAAGGCCTACAGGTTCCCCGAGTACGACACCCCCATAAGACAGGGGAAGAAGGTGGCAGTCGTCGGCGGCGGAAACGTCGCCATGGACGCCGCGAGGTGCGCCGTGAGGCTCGGCGCCGAGGAGGTCCACGTCGTCTACCGCCGGTCCGAGGCGGAGATGCCGGCGAGGCTCGAGGAGATCGAGAACGCCAAAGAAGAGGGAGTGATCTTCGACTTTCTGACCAACCCCACCAGGATGCTGGGAGACGACCGGGGCAGGGTCGCCGGGATGGAGGTGGTCAATATGGTCCTGGGGAAGCCGGACGATAGCGGAAGGCGCAGGCCCATCGTCGAAGCCGGCTCTGAACATATAATGGACGTTGAGACGGTCATCATAGCCGTGGGGACGATACCCAACCCCCTCGTCCCGAAGAACACCCCCGATCTTGAGACGACCAGATGGGGGACGCTCGTCGTCGACGACGCCGGGAGGACGACCCGGGAGGGGGTCTGGGCCGGCGGCGACATCACCACCGGCGGTGCGACGGTCATCAGCGCCATGGGAGCCGGGAAGAAGGCGGCGGAGGATATCGACCGGTGGCTGCGAGAGGACGGACCTTGGCCGAGGTGACCACGCCCCGGCCGGAGGATCTCCAGCGGCTCGCAAGAGTGGTCGGCGAAGGGCCGCATCTCGGCCAGCCCCTCTTCAAGGGGATGGTCGCGGGATCGAAGAAGGCCGCGTCCGACTCATTTTTCGTAAGCTGTCAATTCATTACATAGATTCATGGGAGAAAGATCGATGGGATTTAAATCACCAAAAGAGACGACATGCTCCGTCGACAACATCGGCTGCAGCAAGGTCGAGATGGCATCCGGACCGCTCCTGGCTCTCAGCTTTTTGGCAGGCGCCTTCATCGCCTTCGGGGGACTGCTCGCAGTCGTCGTCGGAGGCGGGGTTCCCGGCCTACTAGCCGAGAACCCGGGGCTACAGAAGTTCGTATTCGGAGCCGTCTTCCCCGTGGGGCTCATCCTCGTCGTTGTCGCCGGAGCTGAGCTCTTTACCGGCAATACCGCCTGCTGCGTTCCGGCGGTCCTCTCAAAGAAGGCCTCCTGGTTGGGGCTATCGAGAAACTGGACGGTATCTTATTTTGGAAACTTCCTCGGCTCGATATTCGTGGTATTCTTCCTGACGTACATCACCGGCCTATTGGCCGCCGATCCATGGCATGGGACGATCACAGGGATAGCCGAGGCGAAGGTCGCTCAGGATTTCTGGCCCCTCTTCTTCAAGGGGGTGGGATGCAACTGGCTCGTCTGCCTCTCGGTCTGGCTTGCCATCGCCTCCGATGACGTCGTCAGCAAAGTTTTGGGGATATGGTTTCCGATTATGGCCTTCGTGGCCATCGGCTTTGAGCACAGCATCGCCAACATGTTCTTCATCCCCTCGGGGATCATGTACGGGGCGAGCGTCACCTGGACCGAGTTCTTCGTCGTCAACCTGATCCCCGTAACCCTGGGCAACATCGTCGGAGGGGCGCTCTTCGTCGGCGGGATCTACTGGTACGTATACAGCCTGCCGAAGCGATAGGAAAATTTTCTTCGGACCGGGAGGTCTCTGGGGGCCAAAACCCCCGCCCCCATCTTCGGCCCGTCGTTCCCTTTTTTTAGTAGGATTTTGCGTCTTTTGATCGATAGGTCTCGATCTTTCTATCCGCCGTCGATCTATCGTCGATCTATCGTCGATTTATCGTCGATTCCCTGATGGTCATCACGTTCTCACAGCAGCCGTCGCCGGTGCACATCATCGTCCCGTACCTCTGGGTGCATCGAGGGTTCAAATTCTCCACCGCGGATCTCAGGTAGGCTGAGCACGTCCTCGATAGCTCCCCGGGGTCCCGCCCCACAGCTTCCGCCTCCCGGAGGAGGGGGCAAGTGGTGATCTTCATCACTAGCCTCTCATCCGACGAGTCGGAGACCTCCCAGTCGAAGTTCGGGCCGAAGATGACGTTCGATACCACGCAGAAGAGCTCGTCGATCTCCGACGCGCCCTTAAATAGTCTAGTCTCAACAGGTCCCATGATCCAGCGCCTCGCAGCTACATTTCCGCCGGATAGGACTTGTATTTAGTTGAGATCTTTTCACAAATTATATGATAAGTTAAGAACCTTTCATAAACGACGGAGGCGGGCGATATCTCCCGATTCGAGGGATGGATCATTCTCCCTTAACCGTTGATGTTAATGGTGGCCCGGGGATCGGAGGAGATCGGAGGCGGGAAAAGAAGCCTCCCGGATCTCTCGCGGTGGAAGCCAGTACTCCGAAAGAGATTCATACCATAACATCGATGGATAAGTGGAGATGTCAGTATGGAAGTGATCGTCAAGAGGTCCAAGAGTCGCAAGAAGACCGTCCAGGCGAGGATGGTCGACGGCGACCTCCTGGTGATGGCGCCGGCCGCCATCTCCGATCGGGAGCTCGCCGAGCACGTCTCCCGCCTCCGGGCGAGGATGGAGAGGAGGCTTTGCCCCCGGGACGACTCCCACCTCGAAAGGAGGGCCGACCACCTCAACGGGAAGTACTTCGGCGGCCTCCTCCGCTGGGAGGGGATATGCTACTCCGACCGGCAGATGAAGAGGTTTGGGAGCTGCACCCTCGAGGACGGGACGATCAGGATCAGCTCCCGGCTGAGGGACGCACCCCAGTGGGTCGAGGACTACGTCGTCGTCCACGAGCTCGCCCATCTCATCGAGCCGAGCCACAACCGGAGGTTCAAGGAGCTGGTGGGCCGCTATCCTCTGACGGAGAGGGCGATCGGCTTTCTAATAGCCCTCGACTTGATGGAGCGGCGAAAGGGGAGGGAGGGCCTCACTCCAGAGCTATCATGACGCTCGTCGCCTTGACCACCACCGAGACCTCTTTTCCCTCCGAGAGACCCAGCTCCTCGGCGGACCTCCTGGTGACGACGGATACGATCTCCTCCCCGCCGGATAGCTCCACCACAACCTCGGCGCTGACGACGCCGAGGGTCACCGCCTTGACCCTGCCAGAGAGGACGTTCCTTGCGCTTATCTGCATCTGATATCACCTCCTTCAATTATGTGATATCGAACTTTTTAAAGATTCCGATCTCACCGGCCCCGAGGGTATCGATCCCCCCTCCGGCCGGGGGATAGCGGATGGTATCGAAGAAGAAGAGGCTCTGAAAAAAGAGGGGCCTCCAAGATGGGAGATGCGATCGTCCCCATCACCTCTCTATGCCTCCTCGGGAGCCGTACCGGCGAGACCGACCCGATAGACGGAAAGCCTTTAGATGATCGCAGAACCGGGCCCGCATATGCGGCCGCCGAGAGGATGGAGATAGACCTCTCGGCGACTGTCGGTGCGGGGAGGAGGAGGAGAGACGGGACGGTCACCGCCCCGCCGGCGAGCCTCCCGCCGGAGTTGAAACGCTCCCGGAATACGACGACGATGCCGAGGCAGACCGCGACGCCGAAGAAGGCCTCCCGGAGGGCGCGGGCGGCGCTCCGCCAGGGGAGGGCCCCGCGATCAGGGGGCTTTCATCTTCATGGCGGCGGCCTCATGGGGATGGTCCAGGGGAAGATCTGGAGGCTATCTTTCACAGGGCCCCTTTCTCCTCGACGGCAAACTCCTTTATATCGAGGAACCGGACAGCTCCCCTAGAGATGGCCTCTCCCTCCTCGATCACGAGCCTCCTTTTGAAGATCGGGCCGTCGAGGACGAACGTATGAAACTCACCATTCTCGCCACAGGGGTCGATTGCGGGGTCGAGGGCTTTCAGGTCCGCGACGAAGCTTCTATCGATCCGGCGGCCGAGCCACTCGTCTCCCAGGAGGCCGGAGCGGACGCCGACGACGACCGCCTCAAAGCCGGCTTCGAGGAGCTCCCCGATGACCTCCTCCGAATTCATATTCCAGATCGGCATCAAGCCCTCGATCGCAAGGCTGGCGCAGATCCGCTCCACCAGGGGGGGCGTGGGTCCTTATGCGGCCGAAGACGGCGGAGGAGATCTTTGCGCCCCTCTTCCTGTCGACCTCGTCGATGGCGCGGACGGCCCGCTTGAACTCCTCCTCGTAGGACGAAAAGCCGGTCCTTATGAGGGGCAACCCCAGGGAATCGGCCTGGGCCGCCAGGAGGTCGGGGTTGATTTCGTGGGCCCCCTCCCGGCCTCTATTCCAGAAAGATAGGAGGTACCTGACCTTCACCCCCGCTTCCATCGCCTTGTAGGCCGCAAGGCAGCCGTCCTTACCTCCCGTCCAGGAGACGACGGCTCTCCGCAGCCTGCCGCCTCCCCTTCGTCATGAGAGAGTTCGTGGGAGGATATCTCGGCGATCTTCTTCCTCATTGCGACCTCCCTCTGCTTCCTTCTCCACCTCCACATCCTCCCAGGGCCGCGACTATCCGGGAGTCCAGGGCCGCGGCCCTCTTCCGCAGAGCCTCGTCCTCCGCCTCCATCAGCCGGGCTGCGTCCCTCCGGAGGGGGCCGATCAATAGCTCCGTCCCCTCCCGGTGGAGGGCAGTCGCCTCCCCGACGATCTCCTCCAGCCGGGCGAGCCTCCTCCAGAGGGTCCTCTCAGATCCCAGGGCGTCGATTAGGTTCGATACGGCGGCGGCCGCCTTCTGGCCGTGGTCCGTCAGGGTGAGCCTTCTGATCCTCCCCTCAGGCGCCGAGGCTACGAGCCCTTCTCTCTCCATCTCGGCGAGGATCTTGAGGGTATGGGGGACGGTGGAGTCGATCTCTTTGGCGACGGCGGAGGCGTAGGCGGTTTCGAGGTCCCGGATTGCGAGGAGGGCCCGGGCCGGCTTATCCCTCAAAAAAAAGAACGCTACATCCCCTTTCATATCATCATGTCACCCTCTTAAGCCATCGAGGGGAGACGTGCGAGGGGCGAAAGAGGGGTGAGTGACCTCGTCCCCACCCTCCCCTTCACCCCTCTGGGAAGGCTTCATCCTCCTCCGCTGGGATCTCCGGCTGGAGGACGGGAGCTCCCCTCGCCCCCTCCGGGAGGACGACGACGACGGGCTCGTGGTAGCCGCCAAACCTCCTCACCTCCAGGGTCTCAAACCGGATCTGGAGGTCCTCGGGGCTATCGGGGGGGACCCTCAGGACTCCGGGCCCCGCGGTATATACGGTGGTTATCCTGCTCTCGGCGGGGAGGAACGTTTCCCGGGATATCCAGACCGTCCACTCCAGCTTTGACCCCTCCGCAAAGAGGCCCATCATGTCGATCATCAGGGGAAGGCGGGGGTTGACGGAGCTGATCTGCCCCAGCATGATGCCGTAGGCGGTGTCGTCGTCTGGCGTCACCTTCAGCCTGTACTGGTCCAGGCCGTCCCTTCTCTCAGCCCCCTCGATGGCGACGTCGGACCTATCGATCATCTCCAGGAGGTGGGCCATCTGGTCGATCTTCTCGATACCGCGGGCCGGATCGGGCTGGAAGAGGCCGATCCACTCGTTCCCCATCTTCTGGTAGAGCGTCCCTTTCAGGATGTAGACCTCGATCTCGTCCTCCGCGACCCTCTCTCCGGCGAGGTCGGTCCTCCTGGAGACGGAGACCTCCTTCGAGGAGAGGTCGGTGAGGTTTATCTCCCCCATCCACCGGAGGGAGACCCTCTCCCCCTCCAGGGAGTCCTGGCGGTCGAAGTTGAAGAACTCGACCTTCTGGTCCATCATGATCTCGAACCGATAGGCTGCGAGATCTCCGACCGCCTCCGCCATCCTCTCCCGGACCTCCTCCTCCTCCTCCCCCGGCCCCCGATCTTCGCCGATGCAGCCGGCGAAGGCCGCCGCCGCCAGGGCGATGAAAAGCACCGTCCGTTTATCCATCTCCCCCACCCCGATCTTCAGGCATCCAGCCGAATGGTCCGATATACAGTTCGAAGCGCAGTTCCAAGTCCCCATCTTCTCCAGCCTTCAACGGCCGTAGCTCTCAAACCTCTCTCCGGTGATCATCTCAAAGAGCCTGATGTAGATCTCCCTCGCCTCGCCTATCACCTCGGCGGGGAGGGAGGGTATATCGGGCTCTGCCTCTCCTCTCTCCCGGGCTGAGTAGAGCCGGTCCTTGTACCCCGTCCTCCTGTAGTGCTGCCGTACGAACTCCTTGGATAGGTCGAGAAACTCTCCCTCCTCGTACTTCGCCTTATCCCAGAAACGGTCCTCGTCGGCGGTGCCGAAGACATCGACGATCATGATCCTCCTCTCCTCATCGAAGGCGAACTCCTTCTTCCCGTCGACGTGGATGAGCCCCCTGGGCTCCACCTCTCTTCTGATATCCTCGTCGATCTTGAGGACCGTCTCGCAGATCGTATCGTACTCATCCTTCGAGAGCCCCGAGATCTCCAGCGCCTCTCTCTTATCGAGGAGCCTATCGATCCTCTCGAGCTTCGTCGAGACCTCTATGAACGGTTCGGGGAGGCGCTCGCCGTACTCGATCCTCCTGCCCCTCGGAAATCCCAGATCCTCGGGCTGGACCTTCCCTTCACCGAGCCGATCGTAGATCGAACCCGCCGCATACCACCGGCATATAACCTCCAGGGGGATTAGGTAGTTCTTCGACCCCGGCCCGATCCTCTCCGGCTCGATGACGTCCACCTTCTTGACCAGCATCCCGTTGGGGGGGAGGAACTCTTCGAAGTGGGTGGCGATCCCCATCCTCTTCGCCCTTGTAAACCAGTGGACGCCCTCTCTGCAGAGCGTCTCCCCCTTCTGGGGGATGAGGCTTGGTATCACCTTGTCGAAGACGGATATCTTGTCGGTGAACCGAAACTCCAGCACCCGGCCGAGGTCGTAGACCTCCTTGACCGAGCCCATCCTCAAAGGCTTCCGTTCCATCGTCCACCCCATCTCCTGGAGGATGGATAACTCTTTTGCTGCCGGGCCGGAGGGCTGCCGGAGGAGAAGATCCCGGAAGATCGCCGGAGGATGCCCTACCGTCCGACCGTCAAAGTCAAACTGGCGGCGGCGCACCCCGCAGCAAGCTGCGGGGCATGATTCGCGCCGCCGCCTTTGTATCTTGATTTATAGGTCGCCCCCCCATCATGTTTAACAATTCTGTTACATAAAATTATCTTTGAATGTGAGACCACAGCAATTGTTTTTCGGTTATATTCTCATCCCCGCAGCAGAGCTGCGGGGTATTCGATAAAAATGAAATGGCTGCGGGGGGCGAAACCCCCGTAGATCTTCAGGAGAATGGGGATCTGTCCACCCTCCCCGAGATGAGGCCGCCGTCGGACCCCATCATCTCGTAGCTACCCCGGACCGACCCCAGACCTCCCTTCAGATCGAGGAGGTAGAGGCGGGAGCCGTCCTGGGGCACGAGCTTGAGGATGAGCCCCTCGTCTGAAGCGGTCCCGCACGCACCGACCCCGCTCTTCGATCCCGCGATGGTCAGGTTCCCAGAACCGAAGACGACGTCTCCGGACCGGATCAGGGAGAGGTCAACCCTTCCGGTGACCCCCCCGGTGAGGACGAGGTCCAACCTTCCCTCTCCGAGAGCGGCTCCTTCCACCTCTTCTTCCGTCTCTCCCGCATCTGTAACGTTCTCATCGGTCCCGTCCATGGGACCGGTCTCTTCGAGATTCGCCGTCCCATCCTCTTCAGTCCCGGCGATCTTCTGCTCCGGCCTCTTCTGCTCTGGCATCCCCAGATCCATCCCGAAGTCGCCGACCCCCAGCCACTCGACGTTATCGACGTAGCGAAGCTTCGGGCAGAGCCCCTCAGCGGCTCCTGGCAGGAGAGCTGCCGCAACCATCGCCAAAATCAACAGGCTTAGCCATCTCATCTTTGTAACTCCCCATCAATACGAACCATCATTTGAAGGCCACCAGATCTTCGAGCCCACGGAAATACCTTTTGGGCTTCCTCCGGCCCAAGGCCGCCCCGGACCCGACGACGAGCCCCTAGAAGCCCCCCTGCGAGAGGGGCGACCGGGGAGGCGGTACATCCCCCAAGGCAGCGGCTTTGTATCCGGTGGCGGTGCCGAAACCCATCCGGACAGCTGGCGAGTAGACCGCGTAGCCGCCGCTGGCGGGGCTCGTCAAAAGGCTCAGCCTGACCCTGAAAAGAGAGGGATAGCCGACGGTGACCAGCCAGAGATCCAGCTGGCTCTGCCCCACGTATCCCGCCGCCGTCACCAGCCGGGTTCCGGTTCGAGAGGTCATCGCCCCCTCCCCGAAGACCTCGCCGTCAGCCTGGTGGAGCGTCACCTCCGCCCACATGGTATCCTCCCCCTCAAAAGAGATGGTCCAGACTCCGGCGACGTCTGCCATAGGCTGCCCCGGCGGTGAAGGCTGGATCCATCCGGTGCCGTTCTCGCCTGAGAGGTTCATAACCCCTCGGAGGTAGCCTTCGGTGTGATGGACGTCGACGATCCGGAGCCCTCCGATCCCCAGCCATTCGTCGGCCTGCGATCCGTCCCCGACGGCGTTATGGGGGGCCGCCAGGAGGTGAAGGAGGAGGATGATAAAGACCAGAATGATCCTCATAACATGAAACCCCCGTTCGTTTGGATGTTTAAAAATTCAGGGAGGGGTGATTGCCCTCCATCCATCTCAGAGCCGCCCCTAGCTCATGGCGTTTCCGCCCGATATCCCCATCACGACGCTTCCTATGCTGACCGTCCCCGATCCCTCCCGGGGTGCGGACTGGGCTGTCGGATAAAAGCGGCTGCCGTTAATGTTTCCTGCCCAGAAGCCCCCGTCGGAGGTGTAGGCGGTGTAAGTGCCGAAGATCTCGTTTCCGCTCACCGTCGTCCGGAGCCGATACATGCTGTTTCCTCCTACGGTGACCAGGCGGAGGGATAGGCTCGTCCCTTCGGTCGACCCTGCGGCCGTCACCTCCTGGGTGTTGATCCCCGTGGTCATGATCCCCCGTCCGAAGACCTCGTTTCCGTACTGGTAGACGGTGAGGTCGACGGTCCTCTGACCGGCGGTGTCAACGAGTCTGAGGGTCCACCTTCCTGCGACGTTCGACCAGGGAGAGCCCGGGGTCGTCGGCTGCGATGCGGCGCTGCCGTTGGCGACGCCGGGGCTCATCCCGGTGGCGGGGTCGATGTAAAAGAGGGACTCTCCTTTGAATGCCTCCCCAACGTCAGACCTGATCTGACTTCCGGAGAGATCGTCGAGGTCGAGATCTTCAGACGCTGCTGGAGAGGCGATCGCCGCCAAGAAGATCAGCGCCACCATCCATGCCTTTTTTAATTTCATAAACTTTAAACCTCCATTCATCCTCATCGTGAGGGAGATCTCGCCGGGGAGATCCTCCCGGCTTTTCCATTACGATCCTCCCCTTTTATCTCCATCACCGTCAATCGATCTTCGATCCGGTGACGTTTCCAGACCAGGTCGACCCGTCGGACCCGTAAGCGGTGTAGATGCCGGTGGCGATATCTCCGACCAGAGAGAGATCGAACCTGTAAAGGGCGATGGAGTCGAGGGTTACGAGGTCGAGCTTCATCTCATCTCCGGCCACGGTCCCGCTGGCGGCACCCTGGCTGGCGGAGCTCCCCGCCGAAGGCGGCAGGTTCAACCAGTCGATCATAGAGTCTATCCCCCGGTCCTCGGAGGAGCCGGATCCTGTCGAGGCTCCAGACGGGCCCAAAACCCCTTTGCCGAAGACGATCTCACCCCTCTGATAGAGGGCGAGGTCAAAAGACCTGACGGCATCCTCCACCAGCGCGAAAGACCACCTCCCCGAGAAGTCGGAGGGCTCTAGGCTCGCCGACCCGTCTCCGGCAGGAGGCTGAGCGGTGGCGGACGTCCCGCCGATGTTGTAGACCTGCCGCTCGGCGGGAGCCGCCGGAAAGGTGGCGATGCCGCCGTCGCTGGCGTTGGCGGCGTCCTTCTGACCGCCGCTACCGGCCTTAGCCAGGTACTCGGCGGTGTGGTGCACGTCGGCGATCCCCAAATTTCCTGCGAGCCAGTCGGCAGCGACTTGGCCGGTGGAGAAGATGGTTATGGCTACGGCCAGATATAACAGAGTTGATTTGCTGTTTTTCATATATTTTAACCCCCGTTCCCAGCAGATGAACTTCACGGTATAAAATCGTTTTGTTCCCGCAAAACGGGAGCAATAGAGATGGTCATCCGGTCTTGAAGATGGACGGGTGGGCCCGCCTGAACTCCTCGTCCTTCATCATGCATCCTTGGGGCTTTCCCCGGAACCACCGGTCCCGGCCCATCTCTCTCCATATATCCGCAAGGCTCATCTCCCGGACGTTCCCGAAGGGGATCGGCATGTAGGCGCAAGGGAGAACGTCTCCGGAGGCGTCGACGTGAAGCCACCTCCTCCCGGCGAAGCAGCCGAAGATCTCGGGGGATAGGAGGTGGGGGAGGGCGGTGACCTTGGGCCCCTCGGGGAGGCGGTTCTTCTCGAGTTGGAACCTGCTGAGCCGGTCTATGTCGCCTCTGCTGAGAACCTCGTCGGCGTGGTCCGACCACCTCCCTACGGCGACGATCTCGTAGAGGGATAGCTCGTGGACCGAGAGCTCCGCTGCCATGTTGTAAGCGTCCTCCAGATCGTCGATGTTCATGGGGGATGTCACCATGAAGAGGTCCACAAGAAGCCCTCCGGCAAGACCGTTTTTTATCCCCGAGAGGGCGTCGGAGAAGGCGCCCTTCCTACCACGAAACCGGTCGTGCTCCGCTGGATGAGGGCTATCGATGCTCACCCTCACGGCGTAGAGGCCGGCGGCCTTCAGTTCTTTTGCGAGCTTCTCGGTGAGGCCAAAGCCGCTGGTGAAGGAGGCGGAGATCGCCCGATCGTCCACTTTTGCCACGAGGTCGGGGAGGTCGCGCCTGGTCATCGGCTCGCCACCGTCGAAGGTGATCATGTAGGAGCCCAGGTCCAGCCCCTCTCCGATCACCCTTTCGATATCCCCGGAGCTCAAGACCTCCCCAGTCCTCGACGGGGCGCTGCAGTGGATGCAGTCGTTGGGGCACGCCCGGATGACAGCGATGGAGACCTGGTCCGGGACCCTCCTCCAGGTCATGGCCGCCACCTGGGAGGAGATCATCCGATCGAAGGCGGGGCCGGGGGCCGGGGGGATCCAGGTGGAGAATATTATCCGGTCTGGCTCTGAGCTTATCGGCTTCTCACCGGAGAAGGTCTCGTTGATCTTCTTCATGACGGGACCTGCGACCCTCGATAGAGGGCCTTTCGCCCGGAAGACGATCTTGCCGCCTTCCGTCTCGGCCTCGATCTTCAGCAGCGGTCTTTCAGCGACTTGCATTCTTCTCCCCACCTGTCGACGATGCTTCCGAGCCTCTCCTTGATCTCTTCGTCGCCGCCGGCCTCGGCGAGCGCCTCCTTGGCGGCGCGGCAGTGGTCCCGGATCGCCTCGGAGCAGAGGGCGACGGTACTCTCAGCCGAGTGATTCCTCCTGTATATGACGGGGAGGGTGACGGAGCTCTTCTCCGACGATTTGCCCTTCTCCATCCCCAGAAACTCGTTGAGGTCGTCGGCGACCTGATATGCGAGGCCCAGGTGCGTCCCGTACCTCTCGAAGAGGGCGACGTCTTCGCCGGAGGCGCCCGCGATCATGCATCCGATCTTCGAGGATGCGGATATGAGGGAGGCAGTCTTCTTGGATATGCAGAGGTAGTAATCTTCGGGCCCTTTCCTCATCTCCAGGTCCAGCATCTCCCCCTCGGACATATCCATGCAGGCGGCGGAGAAGGCCTCGATCACCTCCCGGCTGTAGCCGGAGAAGAGGCCGATGGACCTGGATATCAGGTAGTCGCCGCAGAGGAGGGCAGCCTCCATCCCGTACTTATGAAATGCAGACGCACCGCCCCTCCGTTCCGTCCCGCCGTCGAGGATGTCGTCGTGGACGAGGGAGGCGGCGTGGACGAGCTCCATCGCGAGGGCGGCGTTCAAAGACCTCCTGGGTTCGCAGCCGAAGGCCTCCGACGATAGGATGAGGATTAGGGGGCGGACCCTCTTGCCGGGGGATCTGAGGACGTACCTTATAACCTCCCCCAGCCCCGAGGCGGGGAGCCTCTCCGTAAGCTCGACGAGCCCCCCGTCGATCAGATCATACTCGTCCCAGGCTTCGAACATCTCAGGGGAGGTTTGCCGGGTCCATATTTAGTTGTTGCGAAACAGGACCGACGGCTGCGCCTTTACAAACGACGGTTCATACGAGCCTCTCCAAATATCTCCCCCGTTTTATCAGAACAATCCACCACCCATCTTCCTGCGGATGCGAAGGATGAAACGGCCGCATGACCAGGATATCTTCGAATTAAAGCCCCCGAAGTTTCTCCAGGAAACGAAAAAGATATTATACTTTATCTGCAGAAGTTCCGTTGCGCTTCATCTGCAGAAGTTCCACCGGGGATGCGTATATGAAAGAAATTTTGGCTCTATCTTCGGCTCTGCTCCTCCTTCTCGGGTCGCCGGGCTCTGCCGAGGCTCAAAGATGCGGATTCGACGAGGGTGACCAGGGGTGGTACTCTGAGGGGGGCCGCCTCTCTTGGCAGCGGTTTGGAGGAGATCCGGGGGGCTTCCTCCAGGCGGAACCGTCGGGAGGCGACCACAGCTACAGATCCCCGAGATCCTGGTCCGGCGACTGGAGCAGCCGAGTCGGAGGGCAGCTCAGCTACCGCGATAGGCTGGTGGCCGCCGACGAACCGATGAACGAAGGTGGGATGATATCGATCCACGCCTCCGACGGGACGGTCCTCTCCACCTCCACCCCCCCTCCCGAGAGGTTCTGGACCGTCCGCGAGGTCGTCCTCAACGGCACAAACTTCGGGGTCAGCGAGCCGGAGTTCCGGAGGGCCATGAGGTCGGTGGCACAGATCAGGATCTCTTATGCGGGGACGGGAAAGAGGTCCATCGTCGGCCTCGACGAGGTCGCCATTGTGCCGCCCTCGGGGCTGTATTTGGCCTCCAGCTTCGATGATGGGGACGGCGGATGGAGGCCGGAGGGGGACGCCTCTTTCTCCTGGATGGAGGAGGGGGGAAAAGGCGGCGGTTTTCTCGTCGGCAGAGATCTTGGGGACGGGAGTACCTGGCGATTCTCCTCGCCCCGGTCCTGGTCCGGGGACTGGACGCCTTACATTGGAGGGGTCTTGAGCTTCGACCTGAAGATGATCGACTCGAGGAAGGGCGGACCTTACGAGGCTGAGATGGTCGTCATCGTCGGGACCGACGGATCGGAGGTCTCCGTCTCCCCTTCGTCCCCCTACTATTCGGAGGAGATGCCGGCTGCCATCTGGACCCATCGGCGCCTCCCCCTCACAGCTTCGGCCTTTGGGGCGACAGAAGAGGCGTTCGGAAGGGTGATGAGGTCGGTGGACCGGATCTCGATCAGGGGCGAGTACTCCGATAGATCCGACGCCGAGGGGATCGACAACGTCATCGTATCTCTGCCGGTCAAAAGCGACATCGTCTCCACCTTCGATCTCGGGGACGAGGGGTGGAGGGCGGGGAAGGACGCCACCCTCTCCTGGAGGGAGGAGGGAGGAAACCCCGGAGGCTTCCTCCTGGGCGAGGATCAGGGGTCAGGCCAGACGTGGTACTACGTCTCTCCCGCCTCCTGGTCCGGGGACTGGACCGATTACATTGGGGGAACTCTCCGCTTCGATCTCGTGGAGATAGATTCAGGCAACGGCAGCCCCACCTTCGGGGACGTCGTCCGGATATACGGCAGGGACGGATCTTACCTCTCTTGGTCCGGCGACCCTCCCGGGGGAAGCTGGACCCGCCGGCAGGTCCCCCTTGTCCCGTCGTCCTTCAAAGAGATGGGAGGGAGCTTCGAGGCGGTGATGAGAGCAGTATCGGAGGTCTGGATCAGGGGGGAGTACAGCAACATGAGGGACGTCGGGGGCCTCGACAACGTCGTAGTCACCCTGGGGCCCGATGAGTAGGGTGAGGGCGGCGATCTCTTCGGTCTGTAGGGGCTGTCCCCTTCGCGCCCCTCCCAGCCCGGCCCGAGCGGCCCCCTCCCCCCGCAAAGTTTTTGGCACTTCCCGGGCAGTTGTATCCGATATGATGGGAACGATCCGAAGATCAGCCCTCAGACTGATCTGCACCACTTTCGTCTTTTTGACTTTGATGACAGCGGGGTACGGTCTGATGGACCCCCTGGAGCCCGACAGCGTCCTTGGGGACGCCACGTGGATGACCACAGGCGGTTCGGCCTCGGGGACGATATACCCGGCAAGGGACGTGGACTATCGCGGCTTTGAGATCTCAAGCCCCGGGATCCTGGAGGTGAAATTGAACTCGGTCCCCGAAGAGATGAGGGCGAGGATCGACCTCTACGGCAAAAACTTCAACTTCATCACCAGGAAAGACGCCTCAAACCCCGGGGACCTGGTCACCCTGACCTTGGATCTCGCGAACCCGGGGAGTTATTATGTCGGGATCCTCGACCTGGAGGGCAAGTCCCACGATACCGGGTACACCTTCGATCTGTCCTTTGATCCCGTCGTAGACGTAAACGAGCCGAACGGCGAGGCGGGGGACGCCGCAGAAATGGGGTTTGGCGATCTCATCTCGGGATACATCTTCCCGAAGGGGGACGCTGACATCTTCAAGGTCTATGTAATCGGCTCCGGGATTCTGGAGGTGAAGGCCGAATCCGTACCGGAGGATATGAGGGCGAGGATCGACCTCTACGGCAAAAACTTCAACTTCATCACCAGGGTCGATGCATCAAACCCCGGAGACCTGGTGACCCTGAAGCATGACATCGTCAATCCTTATAGCTGGTATCCGGTATCTTACTACATCGGGATCACTGACCTGGCGGGAGGCTCCTACAACGTCCCATACTCCTTCAAAGCGGACTTTGAGCCGGTGGTCGACGAGAACGAGCCGAACGGCGAGATCGGGATTGCTACCTCCATAGACTTCGGCGATCAAGTAGAGGGATACATCTTCTCCAAGGGGGACGTAGACTTCTTCAAGTTCGAGGCCTCCAGCCCCGGAGTCCTGGAGGTGAAGACGGCATCCGTCCCCGAGGAGATGAGGACGAGGATCGATCTCTACGGCAAGAGCTTCAACTTCATCACCAGGAAAGACGCCTCAAACCCCGGGGATAAGACGACCCTCAGTTTTGACGTAAAGAACCCAGGGGTATATCATATCGGGATCGTCGACCTGGCGGGCGGCTCCCATAAGGTCCCCTACGCCTTTGAGGCCTCCTTCGAGGCTGTGGTGGACGGAAACGAGCCGAAGAGCGAGATAGGGGACGCCGCCCCCATCAGCCCCGGCGAGGCCGTTGGGGGGACGATCTTCCCGGCGGGGGACGCGGACTTCTACAAGCTCTGGATGGACGGCCCCGGAACTCTGGAGGCGAAGCTCGAATCCGTCCCCGAAGATATGAGGGCGAGGATCGACCTCTACGGCAAGAACTTCAACTTCATCACCAGGGCGGACGCCTCAAACCCCGGCGACCTGGCCGCCCTCAAATATGAGGCTCCCGGACCCGGCTGGTACTACATCGGGATCGTCGACCTGGCGGGTAACTCCCACAACATAGGCTACACCTTGCGGACCGTCGGCGTCGGCGGGGGCGCCGAGGTGAGCGGTTCTGTTCCGACAAAGAACGGAGCCGCAGGAACGGAGGCGGGAGAGGCCAAAGTGGTTCCTGATGGCGCGGCCAGCGGGACGACGGCGGCCTCTTATCGAGAGGCGACCCTCACCCATTCGGGGTTTGACTTCTCCGAAGGGACCACCGGCGAATATCCCTCCTATGATGGAGAGATCATAACCTGGCAGCCCAGCGCCGAAGATCACCCCGATTATCCCCGAGATAGCGGCCACCTCTGGTGGAGGAACACCCATCTCGACGATCTCAGCTTCTCGAGCCAGACCAGGGATATGGGACCGGTCGATCTCGCCTCGGTCCGCAGCGTCCCTGCGGAATGGGACGAGTCGCCCCTGGTGCCACCTCTCCTCGTCGGCCATACCATAGTCGCCAGGTGCTACGACGGCTACGTCAAGTTCCACGTGATATCGGTGGATCCAGAGGCCGAGGAGGTCCTGGTCAGGTACTTCCACACCCCTCGCGCCACCTTCGCCGATGGCGCGAGCTGAGAGGACTATGGATAGTTTGCAGGGGAGATAAGATGGATAATGGGGCCGATCCGATGGCGCAGATATCACGATCGAGAAGGGGCAGATATGATAAGGGATGAGATCCTGAAGAAGGCGAGGCTTCAAGAGGTGAGGGGGGTCAGAATCTTGCGCCTCGCTGGCGACCCTTACGAGATGGGCTACCAGCATGGCCGCCTCCTCTCGGCCGAGATAGACCTGATGGTGGATACGACGCTTCCGGCCACAGCAGCCTACGTCGCCGCCCAGACCGGCTCCGACATAGGCCGGGCGGAGGAGGTCCTCTGGACCGGACAGAGGCTGGCGGAACCTTTTCTTCCGAAGGGGCTCAGAGAGGAGATGGTGGGGATCGCCGACGGCGTCCGGGACGGCGGGGGGAGGGCCACCCTCGAAGAGATCCTCCTCTGGAACACCAACTACGATCAGTGGTGCATCTACTGCCATCCCAATTACTGGAACTGCGACGGTCCCGACGGCAGAGAGGGGCCAGAGCCCGTTGCTTCGAAGATCCCCGGCAGGGGGGCAGCCGGGGGCGGATGCAGCAGCTTCTCCGCCTGGGACGAGGCCGCCGGGGGCGACGGCGAGCTGATCTTCGGGAAGAACGAGGACAACTTCAACATGCCCGGCCAGCTCGCAAACCGGATGATGGTGGTCGCCGACCCCGACGACGGCTTCGGCCACGCCTTCATGACATACCCGGGGATGATCGGCCTCGACGGTGGCGTCAACGAGGCGGGCTTCGAGATGATGACCCAGCTTTCCTCGATGCAGCACGAGTCGATGGACGGCTGCGGCATCGTCGTCTTCACCCGCCTCCTCCTCGCCTCCGCGAGGAGCATCGAGGACGCCATCGATATCTTCCGGGAGCGGCCCCGCTGTGCCGGGATCGCCTACCACGTCGCCGACGGCGGAGCAAGAGAGGCGGCGGTCGTCGAGACCTCCGCCAAGAGGGTCGCCGTCCGCCGCCCGATGGAGGGGGTCGATGCCCTCTGGCAGACGAACCACTCCAACTGCTACCCCGGCTGGATGGGCTACTCCGGCTACAACATGGTGAGGGACCAGGCCCCCGTCAACGATCTTCTCGACGTATCCACCATCGAGAGGTGGCAAGCCGCCCTCCGAGACCCCTACAACTTCTCCGTCCAGGCCCCCAGTCGGTTTGAGAGGTACAGCCAGCTGATCCACGAACATTACGGAGGCATCACCCCTGAGGTCGCCGTCGAGATCCTATCCGACCGCTACGACCCCTACACCAGGATGACCAGGCCGGAGGGCTTTGCCTCCTGGACGAACAACATCCTCTGCACCATATGCGCCCTCTACCCCGACTTCGCCTATCGGGCGAGGGAGCCCCTGGGAGCCTTCAGGGCCCACATCGCCAACATGTGGTCCCTCGTCGCCCTCCCCGCCACCGGGGACCTGTGGCTGGCGATCCGGGGCTTTCCCGCCCAGGATGGTGGCTACGAGCATTTCAACCTCTTCGACCTCCTCGGCCGGAGGTGACGGCTGACTCTTCGAAATCTGGGAAAGAAGGCGACTAGAAAGGGATCGAGATCTGCCGGCGTATCTGCGGGGGGAGGGGTCCCCCGCCTCCCGATCATGAGCTATCGGGAGCGAGATCCTTGAGGGGTGATGGGTCCTGCCGCAGAATGGCCGGACCCTCGCCGAGGAGATCCCCGGCGCGGAGCTCCGGGTGATCGTGGGGGCGGAATGCTTTTCGGGATCGGCCATCCGGAGGAGAGGGTAGCGGGGTTTCGTGAAGGGAATGGGGTCGTGAGGATTGGAGAGTTTGGGGGGGGCTTCGATAACAATAATTGCCCTCCTCATTGGATATTGATTCGCTTGATATAATAAGAATTGTGATATTTCTGCTACAGAGGACCGTTCAATGACACGGGATCCTTATCATAAATCCGGCATTTCGCATTAACGGTTTGAACGCTCATTAATTTTCCTGCTATCGATTTTTTGAGAATAGATATCAATCGACTCTGTATAGAGATCAAATAAGGCCAGCTTCATAAAGAATAAGAATATA
>NZ_JARFPL010000020.1:0-45875 GCF_029167205.1 Candidatus Methanocrinis alkalitolerans | reverse complement strand
AAAACGGGTGCTGCAAGAAGAATTCTCCTGCGAAGCAGCAGGGATTGATTGATCATAATTGGACTCTGCGTGAACTACTTACACACCCATATTATATAACATCAACCGGATAAACGGTCACCACCCATGCCGTTCAGCGAGTAGGTGATGGGAAGGAGGTGGGAGACGGTCTGGAGCCAGGTGGGGAGGACGGCGACGGGGAAGTAGACCCCCCCGAAGAGCTCCGACGTGCTCATGAAGAGCATGTTGATGGGGTCGCCCTTCTTGAAGATCATGATGAAGCTCGCCGAGAGGATCCCGATGCTGGAAAAGCATACGATCGTGAGGGCGAGGATGATCAGCGCCCCCAGGACGTTGGCGCCGGCTAGGCTGACGCCCAAAAGCACGCCGATGGCGAGGTAGAGGAGGACCCGGAAGGATGCGAAGATGAAGTTCCAGAGGGTCGATAGGGTGATGATCGCCGAGGCGTCCGTCGGGGTGACGAGCATCGCCTCCAGGGTCCCCATCATCTGCTCGTCTCTGACGCTCTCGGAGAAGCCCCTCAGCGACACCATCAGGTAGCCGGAGAAGGCGATCCCGATGAGGACGAAGGAGAAGTAGTCGCCGCCGTAGGGGGCGAGGTACGCCTGCCCCGCCGTCCCGATCAGCTTGGCGACGAAGTAGTAGGTGAGGATGTTGAAGAACATGAAGAAGAGCCGCAGGAAGAACTCGAACTTGTAGCTCATCTGGAGGAGGTAGCTCCTCTTTATGAAGGATAAGGCCTTGCGGAAGATAATAATCATACCCCGCCCCTCCTCCGGCCGAGGCCGCCGCCCCGGTGGGGAAAGCCCCTCCGGTCATGGCGGAAGCCCGGTGCCGTTGCCCCGGCCCCAGTCCCGCCCCTCTCCTCGAACTTCTTTCCCGTGTGGTGGACGAAGACGTCGGATAGCTTCGAGCCTTCCCCGAGGGCGGCCTTCAGATCTCCGGGGCGGCCGACGGCCTTTATCCTCCCTTCATCGAAGATCACCACTCGATGGCAGAGCTCCTCCGCCTCCTCCAGGTTGTGGGTCGATACGAATATCGTCTTCCCCCGCTTCCTCACGATCTCTCCTTTGATGAAATCCCGGAGGCTCCGGGCGGCGCCCGGATCGAGGCTCCTCGTCGGCTCGTCCATGAAGAGGACGGCAGGATCGTTGAGGAGCCCCCTGGCGATCGCCATCCTCTGCTTCATCCCGGCGGAGTAGTTGAGAAACCGGACGTCTGCGGCGTCCTTCAGGTCCACGACCCCGAGGAGGTCATCGACCATATCTCTGGCCTCGTCGGAATAGAAGTTGTGAAGGGTTCGGCGCCCTCATCTGCTGCGAAGAGGTATGCGAAGAGGTAAAATGTAAATTTAAAGCCCATCAGATTGAACAATAACCCAGGAAGATTCAAATAGATGGTCGCATATATACGAACATAGCGTTCAACTACCATACCATCTGCTAGATCAACATGGATAAAGTCCCCATAAAAGACATCTCAACTGAGGGATCGAGCCAAAAGGATGAAGACCGAGAGGTTCCAGGAGGCGGGATGGTGATGCCGATTGAAGATGGACTGGAGAGGCTCGAAGAGTGGTCGGTTGTTTGGGGGACGATCGGATTTGTGGAATGAACCGTATGTCAGAAACCTATGAGGAAGTCTTGATATGAAAGTTTGTATTACAGCAGCCGGTCCCGGCCTTGACGTCCCCCTCGACCCGAGGTTTGGGCGGTGTGCCTACTTCGTCGTCGTGGACTCGGAGACTATGGAAGCAGAATCGATGCAAAACTCCAGTGCAGGAGCCGCCAGCGGCGCTGGGATACAGGCGGCCCAGACGATCGCCAACGCCGGAGCAAAAGCCCTGATCACCGGGCAGATCGGCCCCAACGCCACAGAGACCCTGAAGGCGGCGGGGGTTAAGGTCTACCTCACCTCGGGCGGCACCGTCAGAGAGGCGGTGGAGAGGTTCAAGAACGGAGAGCTCTCCGAGACCTCTTCGGCCACCGTCCAGGCCCACACTGGGATGGGCGCTGGGATGGGCGGCGGGATGGGTCGCGGCGGAGGCCGCGGAGGAGGGCGTGGCGGCGGTCGCGGCGGAGGAAGTGGGCAGGGACAGGGCGGTCAAAACCGGTGATGGAAGATGAAAGTTGCAGTTCCAACCATGGGAGATCAGGGTCTCAATGAACTGATATGCGCCCACTTCGGCCGGGCCGAGACCTTCACGATAGTCGACACCGATTCAGGGGATGTAGAGGTGATCCCCAACACCAGCGAGCACATGGGAGGCACAGGCCTTCCCCCGGAGCTCATCTCCGCCAAGGGCGCCCACGTAATGCTGGCGGGAGGGCTGGGGCCGAAGGCGGTGAAGATGTTCGAAGGATACGGGATCGATGTCTTCGTCGGGGCGACCGGCACCGTTCGGGACGCCATCAGCGACTGGAAGGAGGGGTACCTCGAAGAGGCGACCGACGAGAACGCCTGCAGAGAACACCGGCACTGATGGGACGGCGTGGAGCTACGAGGCGAGCTTTGAATCTCTGAGAGCCATCTTCGGCCGATCCGGGGAGATCTGATCCAGAAGGGGATCCAACGCCCCTTTCAGATCTCCATCGGGTCGCCGTTGCTGCTGACGTGGCAGACGGGGCAGGCGTCCTTCTCCTCGTTCAGCTCTCTTGTGGCCATGGCGAGGACGGTGGCGTTTGCGATGTTTCCGGCGATGAGGAGGGCGGCCCCGATCTCATCGTCGGAGATCCCCATCCTTTTCGCGACCCTCAAGTGGAGCTTGAGGCAGTGGGTGCACCGGATGGCCGCGGCGACGGCTATGGATATCAGCTCCTGGGTCTCCAGGTCGAGGGTCTGGGAGCTTCTGATGATGGCGTTGTTGTGAAGGATTTTAGTTATCAGAAGCTCCGGCTTGTCCTTCATGAACCGGAATATGTAAGGCACCTCGCCGTAGGCGTTCTCGATGGAGGCGAGCATATCCTCCGCCGTCTGTTCCGTCCCCTTCTCCAGGACCTTCTCCAGATCTTCTTCAAACCTCATTTCCCCTCACCTAGACGACAAAGCCGGTCTCTGAGACGGGCAATATCCGAACGAGTATATAGTTCTTCATCCTCGAGGGCATCACCTTCGCGATCTCCCCCAGGGTCACCCCCTCGTCGAACTCCACCCCCGCCACCGCCTCGCCGTACTCCTCGTATGGCAGCTTTATCCTCAGGCCGTTGAGGTTCAGGGCTATCGGCAGCGGCGAAAGGGACTGCGTAACGTCGGGGACCTGCTCTCTGACCACCTCCATCGCCCTCGGCGGGGTGGTGGTGAGGGGGTCCTTCGATATCGAGGCCCGGACGCTGTCGAGGGCCCTTCCAACGGCGGCGATGATGTTGTCGAGGGACCCGATCTCCGTCGCCTTCCGGGACCGGTGGGCGATCCGGCCGACGTTCTTGACGTACTCGAAGGCGTAAGGGAGATCTTCTTTCTTCATCTCGGGGCCGCCGGTGACGATCACCGGGACGGTGAGGGTCCGGTAGAGGTGTTCCTTCTTGAGGATGCAGTCGGCGAAGTTTCCGAAGGTAAATACGACGGCGTCGTGCTCGTTGATGAGGGCTGTCTCGAACTCGTCCATCTGAGAGATCTCTCTTGCGACGCCCCGCCCCATCCCGATCATGTTGCTCTTGGCCCCATGCCTCCTGATGTACTCGGCGACGTCGCAGGCGGGGTGGGGGAGGTGATGGATGGCGAGGGTCGGGGTGACGACGGCGATCTCCGTCCCCGCAAGGGGTGCCCGTTCCAGCTTTCCCTTCAGCTCCTTGGTCATCGCCTCCAACGCCGGCATGTCCTCGTGGGGGACGAGCATCAGGAGGATCACCTCGCTCTGGGTGACGTTCTTCTGGAGGAGGTAGCCTCCCAGGTCCTCGATGAGCTCCGTCACCAGGTCGTGCTTGTAGACGCCGCCGGTGAACATCACGGGATCAAGCATCTCGCATACCCCCCAGCTTCTCTTTGGCCTCGGCGATGATCTCTGGAGTTATCGTCTCTTCCGCCGCCAAAAAGAAGAAGTTATCTTTTGCCATCTCGTTCCTCCGGTTCCTGAAGCCTTCGGGGGCTATCCGGACCAGGGCGTCCAGGAGGTCGCGTCGAAACTCCGTCTCGGTGTCCGCCACCACCAGACCTCCGGGCGACTCCTCCGATAGGACGACGAGGACGTTCCTATCGGGCTGCTCCACCTTCTCCCGGCCGTAGGCTCCCCATAGGGCCCGGATGAGCCCCGCCATATGCTCCTCGTCCTCCACGGTGATCTGATACCCGCCCTCGGCGGCCACCAGGTCGCCGACGTCTTCCACCTTCAGGGGAGGCAGCTTCCCCCGGATCATCCCGAAGACTGCGAAGTAGGGCGCCTCTATGTCGACGTAGACGTAGAGCCTCCCTATCGACCTGATGAGCCCCAGATCCTGGAGGATGTCCATGATGATCTCCCGGTACTTCTCGGCCCCGTAGCCCTCGCCGGGCATCTCGACCTCGAAGACCTCGAGGGGGTCCATCTCCATCTCAATCCTCCACGAGGCCCGAGACGAGGAGGCTGGCTCCGACGCAGCCGATGTACTGGGCGTAATCGGGGACCATCACCTTCATCCCTAAAAGCTGCTCCATCGCCCGGGGCAGCCCCTCGATCAGGGCGGTGCCGCCGACCATGATCACCGGCTCCTTCACCTCCACCTCCTGCAGCTGCTGCTCGAAGACCTGCTCTGCGACGCTGTGGCAGGCGGCCATAGCCACGTCCTCGGGCTTCGACCCTGCCGAGAGGCTGTTCACCAGGGACTGGGTCCCGAAGACGATGCAGTAGCTGTTCATGGGGACGTTCTTGTGGTCCCCCTTCATGGCGAGCTTCCCGAGCTCCGTTATGTCGACGCCGAGCCGCCTGGCGGTGAGCTCCAGAAACCTCCCCGAGGCCCCGGCGCAGATCCCTCCCATGGTGAAGGTCCCGGGGATCCCGTCCTGGACGGATATCGCCTTGTTGTCCATCCCACCGATATCTATCACCGTGGCTTCGCCCTTCTGGGCCTCCGCCAGGAAGACCGCCCCCTTGGAGTTGACGGTGATCTCCTCCTGGATCAGCTTCGCTCCGAACTCTCTTCCCACCAGGTGGCGGCCGTACCCCGTCGTCCCCAGCCCCTGGATCTCCTCCCTCTTGACGCCGGCGGATTCGAGGGCGGCGTTGTAGGCGGCCTCGGCGCTCTTGACGACCTCCGTAGTGGGAACCCAGCCTGTCCCTATCACCTCGTTATCTTTCATCACCACCGACTTGGTCGTCGTCGAGCCGGAGTCGATCCCGGCGGTGAGGCCCGTCTGTCTCTCCCGGGATAATAGCCCCTTGAACTTGGCGGTGGTGACGAGGGCCTCCATCCTGGTGAGGAGCGTCTCGGCGGTCGTCCTCTCGGTGAAGGAGTAGCTGAGGACGGGGATCCTGGAGTTCTCATGGATGTACTTTCTGATCTCGCTACGAACTATGGCGCCTTCGGCACACCGAAAGCAGGTGGCTACGAAGACGGCGTCGGCGAGGTCGGGGTTCTCCACGATCCGCGTCGCTCTGGCCATGGCGAGGTTGAGGTCGCCGCTGGCCACCTCGATCCCGAACCTCTCCTCCACGTTCATGACGTCCTCGAGGGAGACCTCGGGGAATATCAGCTCCGCTCCCACCATGTCGGCCGCCTTCTGCAGCTCCCCCTGGACGCCGCTGTACTCGGGGCCGCAGGAGAGCTGGGCTATCCTGATCAACTCAAACCCTCCAGAAACTCGCGGATTTTGAAGACGAACTGCTTCGCCTGAAACTCATCCTCGGGATATTCCAGCTCCAAAAGGGGGATGCGTTTCGTCTTCAATAGGAAGCGGGCGAGCTCGTTAGTCCTGGCGCAGCCGGTGCACCCCAGGGTGCAGTCGTCCCCCTTTATGACGATCGCCGCCTCCGCCTCCTCGATCATCGGACCCAGGAGCGCCATCCTCCCCCTCACTCCGGAGGGTACGTCGACGGCGGCGTACTTAAGCCCCTTCTTGGGGTCTTCGGGGGTCATGTTCAGGGGGGGAGAGTCGAGACCGGGGGTGACTATCTTCTTTCTCACCTCTTTTGAGACTACCAGCGCTTCGTGACCTTTCCTCTCGACGAGATCCGCGAGGATCATGCTGGTGGGAGGGTATACCATGACTTTAACCATGAAAGGACCTCAGGAAAATTCTTCGTTTATCATCGCTTCCAGCTCCTCCAGGCTCGGGCGCCGCTTCGTCTCGACCCCGGACGGAGGTTCTTCGCCCCTCGCCTCGGATTCGAGGCCCCGGGATATCAGGGGGAGGATATCGGACTCGTGTTCCATCATGTAAAAACCGGGCCTGGCCCCCCCGCCCCGGTGGCCCCGACACCTCCTGGGGTCCCCGGGCGGAAATCCCCGATCTTTGATGAAGATGTTGTTCTCGTCCATCTTCCTCACCTCCTCCACCGTCGCCGAGATATCCTCCTCTTCGCCGTCGATGATGACGCCAAAGCAGGTCTCTTTGACGTTTATGTCGCGGCCGATCTCGTAGATCTTGAGGGCTATGTCGGAGGGGAGGACGTCGGAGTCCTGACTCGTCACCACGTACTTGGTAGATTTCACCTATCGCACCTCCAGAACGTAAACGGTCTCCTCCTCCTTGACGTCCCGGAGCTTCTCGGGGTCGAGGATCCTACCCACGATGTTCGTCGCCAAAAACTTCTCTCCCGAGGGGCCGTACTTGGGGTCGTCCTCCAGCTTGACTCCGACGAGGCCAGCGTTCTTAGCCGCCTGGTTGGTGACTCCGATCTCCCCAGCCCTGACCAGGTCCCCAGGCTTGTTCTCGGGGAGGATCTCCTTGTAGCTGGTAGCCGAGATCGCCGGCTTGAAGAGGATGGTATTCTCGTAGACGAAGTGGACGGGGAGGGGTCCCACCGGTTTCTCTTTCAGCCCCACCACGTGTCTGAAGTAGTCCAGGGTCTTTGGTGCCAGGTCGTCGTAGAGCTCGATCGCCACCATCCGATCTGACGGGATCGATTTGACGGTGACCTTCCCCTCCTTCAGGATCTGCATGGTGGCGACGGGCCTCTGCTCCACCACCACGGCGTCGTCGCCAAAGTGGCCTTCGACCTCAAAATCTATCCCCCTCCCCTCTGCGATCCTCTCCGCCTCTTTGAGGGGGAGCCCCATCAGCATGATCCTCTCGGGGTTGACCTTAGCCGCCAGCTTCATCCCGCCCTCGGCGAGCTTCACCAGGTCCATCCCTGCGGTCACTGTCCCCACCACGGAGTGGCCGGGGATGGAGGTCCTGTCCGCCTTGTAGATGAAGATCCTCCCCAGGCCCCTGCCGCTGGTCCTGATGGTGACGGCGCCCTCGCTCCTGGGCTCGCGGTTCTCAAACTCTATCCGCTCCCCCAGAAGGACGTCGGAGGATGCGTAGGAGCTGGAGGTCCTGTCGACAGAGAAGACCCCGTCCCTCGTCGCTCCCAGGAAGAACTCGGCACCCTCTGGCGCCGACTCGCTCAGGTCCACCTCAATTCTGGTATAGATCTCCATCCCGTCGGCGATGGGGAGGGATAGGTCCTGGGTTGCCATCTTCTCTGAGATGGCAGCCCATTCCACGATCGGCTCCGCGTCCAAGATCGAATCTCCCAGTTCGAGCCTCCCCAGGAGGTCTTTGCCCCCCACCACCGTCGCAAAGACGCCCCTGTTCTCGGCGGGAGAGCCGTAAGCCGCAGAGTGCCTCTTCCTCGCGAAGACTATCTGGCCTTTATCAGCCTCAAAGCCGCTGGCCCCCAGGATGACCTCCCACCGGTCATACTCCTCCTCTCTTCTGGTGGGAGACATCTTCGTTCCCACCGGCCCTAAGGCTACGGCGGCGCCGTCGCTCCACCGCACCTTCAGACCCGAGATGGTGCCGACGGCCCGGTGCCAGACCTCCTGCAGCCCCGTATCGAGGAGCTCTATCCTCATCTTCCCCTTGGTGGTGTTGAGCCAGTAAGAGTTCGTCTCCTTGGCCTCCTCCTCCCTACCCTTGACTATCCCGATGATGGCCTCCTCCGTTGCTCCAACGCCCGCCGCCTCTAGGGCGTCTTTCAGGGTCGAACCAGCCGCCAGGGAGATCTCCGCTCCGTCGAGAAAGACTTTCAATTTAATTCCCCAACATCTCCTCTTCTTCCTCTTTTGTCATCAGGGAGAGGACGCCGTCGGGGGTCCCCACGTGAATTATCTTGCCGTTGCGCATCAGAGCAGCCCGGTCGCATACGTTCTGGACGAAGTCCATGTCGTGGCTGACGATCAGGAACGTCTCTCCCAGCTCGTCTCTGGCGTTCAAGACCGATTTGGAGACGTCTATCTTGGTGATGAGGTCCATCGTCCCCGTAGGCTCGTCCAGGACCACTATCCTCGGCTCCTTGATCAGGACCTGGGCCATGGCGACCCTGTGCCTCTCCCCCTCGCTCAGCTCGTTGGGGTTCTTGGAGAGGACCTTCTCAGCCTCCTCCTCGGAGAAGCCCACCGTTACGAGGGTGTGAATCGCCTTCCTCTCGGCCAGCTCGAAGGGGAGGGCGAGGCCTATCGACTCGGTGAGATTGTCGATGACGCTCCGGTATGGGTAGAGGGTGTACTCCTGGTGGAGCATCCCCATGTATTTTGTCGCCCTCCCCTTCTGGTCCGCACCGAGGACTGTCATGTCCACCCATTCGTCGCCGACCCTGCACCATATCCCACCGGAGGTCGGGAGGATGATCCCGTTGAGCATCTTGGAGAGGGTCGTCTTGCCAGCGCCGCTCGTCCCCACCAGGCCGAAGATCTCGCCCTCGTAGACCTCCAGATTGACCTCGTCCACCGCCCGGACGACGCCGCGATCGATGCTTATGTACCGCTTTGATAGGTCTCTGCACCGGAGTATGGGGGCCCCCACCTTCACCTCCTTCCTATCATCCATCTTCCCTGCCATGGAGGCGAACTCGGCGGCGATCTCCGAGGGCTTCCCCAGAGATACAACTTCGCCGTGGTCGAGGAGGACCGCCCTGTCCGTCAGCTCCACCATGACGTCCGGCCAGTGGCTGGTGATGATCATCGTCATGTTGAAGTCTCCGACGGCGCGCCTTATGCTCTCGTGGACGAGGTCGGCGGTCTTGGGGTCCAGGGTCCCCGAGGGCTCGTCCGCGAGGAGCATCATCGGCGACTTGGCGAGCTGCCGGGCCAGAACGACGCGCTGCTTCTCGCCGCCGGAGAGCTCTCGAGCGACGTGCATCATCCTGTGGGACATGTTGACCTCGTCCAGAAGGTCCGCCGCCCGGTTGACGCTGATGGACCCACCGCTCGCCTCCTCTACGGCCCTCATGACGTTTACGATAACCCTCTCGTCGCCGTAGAGGGCGAAGGTCCGCTGAAGCATGATGGCGATCCTGCGAGATATGTCGCGTCTATCCGCGTCGTTGATCCCCAGGGTGACGAAATCGGCTTCGAAGGGCTCGAGGTTGCCGCCGCATTTGCACTTCTCCCCCACCTTGCTGGGGGGCTCGACGTGTTGGCACCGAGCGCATCTTCCGACGTGGTAGATCACTTGGCCGCTGATATTCTCGAAGGGCTCCACTCCACGAAGGACGTGCAATAGGACGCTCTTGCCGGAACCGCTCCTTCCCAGGATGCCGAGAGACTCCCCCTCCATGATCTCCAAATTGACGTTGCGCAGCGCTTCAACTTCTCCAAACCGCACCGTCAAGTCCCGGATCTCAATAAATGGTGTCAAATTATCTCGCCTCGAATTGTTATTGCGAACGAACTACAGGCCATCCCAAATTTAAGTTTATCCGAGACCGTCCCGAAGAGACCGGCAACACCGACCATAAACCTCGATATCATAAATCGCCCAAGCCCGAGCAGGTCTCCAGACGCAAAGGAAGTCTCCACCTCAAATATCCGATGTAGATATTCGGGGTCGATGAGGTAGATGCTATCCTTCTCCTCCCTTCTTCAGAAGGAATTCTTTGTCGATGTAAGACTTATGTGCCGCCTCAAGACATTCCTTACAGACGTGAAAAACCGTGTCCTTGAGGCCGTGTATCGTAGCTTGCTTGGCTTTTACGGGCGATGTCTCTTTGTCAACAGCACAGATTTGACATTTCATCTAAGTCACCTCACTTCCATCTGATTTTCGTCGTTATAAGCATTTCCGCTCAGGGGAGTCTTCCATCTCTTGTATAGGTCGTGCTCTGCGCCCAGGAGGTCCAAGACCCTCCCCACTACAGCGTCCACCATCTCCTCAATCCTCTCCGGCCTGGTGTAAAAGCCGGGGGACGGGGGAAGTATGATCGCTCCCGCCTCGGTGGCGGCGACCATGTTCTTCAGGTGGACGAGGTTCAGGGGCGACTCCCGGGTCACCAGGATCAATCTCCGCCTCTCCTTCAAACAGACGTCTGCCGCCCGGGTGATGAGGGTGTCGGAGACGCCGTTTGCGATCCCCGCCAGGGTCCTCATGCTGCAGGGCGCCACCACCATGGCGTCGAAGATGTTGGACCCGCTGGCGATCGACGCCGTGAAGTCCCGGGGCGAATAGACCCGGTCGGCCATCATCTCCACCTCGATGGGGCTCTCCTCGGTCTCGATCTCTATTATCTTCCGGGCGGCATCGGTCATCACGAGATGGGTGACAGATCCCATCTCCGCCAGGACTTCCAGGAGCCTGATACCGTAGACGACCCCGGATGCTCCGCTGATCCCCACCACCACGTCCGAAATCTTTCCCTTCCTCTGAATGCTATCACATCCCATCTCGAATCAAGACGTCACCTTCTCCTCTGAAGCCGGGTCAAAGTCGACGCCACCAGGAGGGGGAAGTTGATGGTGGCATCTCCATAGACGGTGACCCTTCTGGCCTCTGCCTCGATCTTCCCCCAGGATACCGCCTCCGAGAGGGTGGCTCCCGATAGCCCCCCCGGCTCGGGCCGGTCTGTGGTCAGCTGGATGGCGAGGTCGAATCCCCTGGGGGTCACCAGCATCGATTGGAGGGCGAAGTTCTTGGGAACTCCTCCACCTATGATGACTATTCCCGATCGTTCAGCACCGTAGCATATGTCCACCAGCTCTCCTACGTCGCTGAAGGCGTCGACGTGGAGCTCTCTAGTCTGCCTGTAAAGCCAGGCCTGAAGCCCCATCATGGAGTCGGATAGGGCAGGACAGAATATCGGAACGCCGCAGTCGCAGGCGGACCTCAAGATCGACCTGTCGTCCTCGATCCTCCTCCCCAGGACCCTCAGGAGCTCGCTTCCTGTCATCGGCTCGGCGCTTTCGGGGAGCGCCTCCTGAAGAAGCTCCTCGAACCGAACGAAATCGTCGTCTCCGACGTAGACGTCGTATATCCTGCTCTTCCCCTCTCCTCTCAGGTCGGCGTCATACGCCTCAGAGTCGCCGAGAATGTGGTGGCTATAGCTCTCGATTATGTCGTGAACGAGGTTTGCTCCCGTGGTGATGAGAACGTCTATTCTGCCGTCTCTGATGAGACCGGATATTATATTTCTCATCCCCGAAGGGACCATCGCGCCGGCCAGGGTGAAGAACCTGGTGTAATCCTCCGAGAGCATCTCCTCGTATATATTTACGGCTTCAGCCAGCCTTCTGGCACCAAAGCCGCAGCTTTCCATCATCCTCACCAGCTCATCTACGCCCATCCCGGGGCTGATCTCGATCTGCTTTATATAGTCCACCGAAACTCACCTGGATTATGCTGAATCGGACCGTTCTGTTATGGACGGCATCCCTGGATAGCGATCGTGGTGCTAATCGATTTTCTCATAAACCTTTTATATCAGTACTTTGTGTTTAGCTCTTACGGCTAAAGGAGGTAAAAAATGAGCGGCGAATTGGTGGCAGTGGACTATTATATCCCACTTATTATGTTTTTGATAATAGGTGCTCTTGTGCCTATCGGCGCGCTGGCTGCCGTGAAGATCATATCTCCTCAGAAATCAACTTTTCGGAAGAGGTCCACCTACGAGGGCGGTCTGAGACCTGTTCGGGACGCTGGAGTTCAGTACAACGTTCAGTACTATCTCTTCGCCATCGTCTTCGTGATCTTTGACGTTGAGGTTCTGTTCCTCTACCCATGGATCTACGTCTATGCTTCCGAGGCGATCCCCGCCGTGGGCGGAGTGAGCATTGCGATCACCGGGATGCTGATTTTCCTCGTCGTGCTGTTGATCGGTCTGCTCTACGACATTAAGAAGGAGGCGTTGCGTTGGGTATAAGTGATGTCATACCTGTTCCGGTAGCTGTTGATGAGGAGTTGGAGAAGTGGACGATCTGGGGCAGGCCCCTCACCGACGTCTGGTTCACCACCACGGAGAAGATCCACGAGATCATCGATATGGGCCCCATTAAGAACGTCCTCAACTGGGGCAGGAAGAACTCCCTGTGGTTTCTGATGCAGCCGATGGGCTGCTGCGGCGTTGAGATGCTCGTCTTCGGATGTCCCCACTACGACTGCGACCGGTTCGGTATATTTCCCAGGGCGACCCCAAGACAGGTCGACGTCATGATCATCAGCGGCTACATAACCCGAAAGTACCTTCCGGCGATCAAGAACCTGTGGGAAGAGATCCCTGAGCCCAAGTGGGTCATGGCGATAGGCGAATGCGCCATCTCTGGCGGCCCCTTTTACGACTCCTACAACATCATAAACGACACCAGTCGTTTCTTCCCGATAGATGTCTACGTCCCGGGATGTCCCCCGAGGCCTGAGAAGTTCATCGAGGGGTTCAGAGAGCTTCAGAAGAAGATCAAGCAGCGCGAGGACAAGAGAGGCTATTAGAGGAGGAGTTCATCGTTGACAACTGCAAATGATGTCTTGGCAGCCCTCCAGTCGGCCTTTCCGGGAGCGGTCCAGGAGGCGAAGGTATCCCCCGAACGTCAACTCTGGGCCACCATCAAGCCGGAGAGGATCGTGGAGGTCTGCAAGTATCTGAGGGACAACCACAGCTTCGATCACTATTCCGGTGCCGTGGGGGTGGACAGGATCGGTGAAGGGCTCTTCGAGGTCACCGAGATGTTGGCGAGCCACGGCGCCCACAAGGTGGTGGCGCTCCTCAAGGTCAAGACCCCCAGGGACGATCCGCGGGTCAAGTCCTTGACCGGCCTTTACTGGAACGCCAACTGGTACGAGCGGGAGATCTGGGAGATGCTGGGGATCGATTTTGAGGGCCATCCCGAGCTATACCCTCTCCTCCTATCCGATGAGCTGGTGGGGGTCTGGCCCTGGAGGAAGGACTTCAAGGGCTATCCGGACTATACCACAGCTGAGAGGGCGATAGAGACGGTCACCGCTGACGGGTATACTGAGTACTCCATCCCCCCGACGGAGGCTGAGATCGAGGCGGGGGCGGTCCCAAAAGAGAGGCCGAAGTACCCCACCTTCCGGGAGCGGGAGGAGATGGAGATCAAAGAGACCTCTGAGATGATACTCCACCTCGGCCCCCAGCACGCCGTCGTCCCAGGCCCCTTCCTCCTCGACATCCTCGTCGACGGAGAGAAGGTGAAGAAGGCGTTCCTTGACGTCGGTTACATCCACAAGGGGATCGAGAAGATAATGGAGAACAGGACTTACGTCCAGGGGATCCCCATAACCGACCGTCTCTGCTACATGGCCGCCCTCACCAACAACGAGGCCTACTGCGGCGCTGTGGAGAGGCTTCTTGGGATCGAGCCCCCTGAGAGGGCCCAGTATATCCGGATCATCACCCAGGAGCTCTCGAGGATCCAAAGCCACCTCCTGGGGACGGCCGAGTTTCTGACCCTCATAGCGAGCGCCGTCTATTCCCCCTTCCTCTACATGATCATCGATCGAGAAGACGTCCTCACCTGCATAGAGAGCGTGACGGGGGCGAGGATCAACCACAGCTTCGTCCGCTTCGGCGGGGTCCGAAACGACCTTCCCGACGGCTTCAAGGATATGACCCTGGACACCCTGAAGATGGTCAGGGAGAAGACCAAGGATTACAAGGAGCTCTTCCTCTCCGACAGCATATACAGAAGGAGGATGGAGGGGATCGGGGTTTTGTCACCGGCGGAGGCGAAGAGGCTCGGGGTCTCTGGTCCTCCCCTGAGGGCTTCAGACACCCCTTACGACATGAGGAGGGAAGATCCATACCTCCTCTACAAGGACCTGGACTTCGATGTGATCACCAGGAAGGAGGGAGACTCCAAGGCGAGGGTCGAGGTGAGGCTCGACGAGATCATCGAGAGCTGCTACATCATTGAGCAGTGCCTCGACCAGATCCCCAGCGGCCCCATCATGGCGGAAGGCATCCCCAAGAAGATCAAGCCCGAGCCGGGAGAGGCTTACTACCGCGTCGAAGACCACCGGGGAGAGATGGGCTTCTTCGTCGCCAGCGACGGGACGGACAAGCCCGTCAAGGTCAAGGCCAGAGGTCCCGTCTACGCCTACTTCCAGGCCCTTCCCCCGCTTCTGGAGGGCGTCTACATAGCCGACGTCGTCGCCATCGCGGGCAGCATGGACGCTTGCACCAGCGAGGTGGACAGGTAGGAGGACTGTACAATGGAACTATTATCTGCGATCACAGAATTTGCAGCCCGAGAGCCGAAGATATACGGCCTCATCATAGGGCTGGTCGCCGCCGCCATCCTCGCCTCAGTCATCAACGTGGTTGCGATGCTGCTGGTCTGGCTCGAGAGGAAGGTCATGGGCGACCTTCAGGCCAGGTACGGACCGAACAGGGTCGGGGGACGATGGGGGGTTCTTCAGCTGGGGGCCGACGCCATCAAGCTATTCACGAAGGAGGATATCATCCCCAGGGGGGCGGACAAGTCGGTTTATGTCTGGGCACCCATCGTTGCGGTCGCCACCACCATGCTGATTGCGGGGGCGCTGCCCTTCGGTGCCGTTATCATCGATGGAAGGGAGGTCCCCCTGGTGGTGGCCAACATGGACATCAGCGCCCTGTACGTCGAGGCGGTTCTCAGCCTGATGGCCATAGGGGCCTTCATGGCAGGGTACTCTTCGAACAACAAGTACTCGATGCTTGGGGCCTTCAGGGGCGTCGCGAGGATGATCGCCTACGAGGTTCCCATGGGCGTCTGCGTCATCAGCGTCGCCGTAATGGCCCACAGCCTCAACCTCGTCGAGATCGTCAACGCCCAGCAGAACATCTGGTTCGCCGTCGCTCAGCCTCTCGGTTTTGTGATATTCGGCATCGCCCTCATCACCGATCTCGGGAGGATGCCCTTCGACCAGACCGAGGCGGAGGAGGAGATCATCGCCGGCTACAACACCGAGTACAGCGGAATCCGGTTCGGTCTCCTCTACTTCCAGGAGTACATTGTGATGCTCCTTGGCTCGATCCTGCTGGTCCTTCTCTTCCTCGGAGGATGGAAGGGTCCGGTCATCCCGGTGATATCCTTCATATCCCCCATGATCTGGTTCTTCATGAAGCTGCTGATCGTGCTGGTGGCCCTGATCTGGATCAGGGTATCGCTGCCCAGGTTCAGGATAGATCAGGTCACAGACCTGGGATGGAAGATACTGCTTCCCCTCTCGCTGGTCAACTTCGTCTGGGCGGTGGCGGTGGGGCTGTACTTTGCGTGAGGTGATGATCTATGGTGCTAAAGAACCTCAAAATGACCCTCAAGCGCTCCATAAGCGGCGTGGAGGTCACTCGCCTCTATCCGGAGAAGATCATGGATCTTCCCGACGCAGAGAGGGGCGTTCACGTCCTGGAGATAAGAAAGTGCATCGGCTGCGGTGCCTGTGTCAGGATCTGCCCCAACGACTGCATAAAGCTGGTGGACTACAAGCGCGGAAACCCCGTCAAGAACAAGAAGCTCCAGTATCCTCAGATCGATTACGGCAGGTGCATGTTCTGCGGCCTCTGTGTCGACGACTGTCCGGTGAGCTGTCTTCACATGTCCAAGGTCTTCGAGATAGCCGGCTGGGATAGGGAAGATATAATCTACGGACCCGAGAAGATCGGCGTCGGCGATTACACCGACCAGGAGCTCTCACAGCTCGCCGAAGAGGCGAGGAAGGCCGAAGAGGAGAAGAAGAGGAAGGCCGCCGAGGCTGCCAAGGCAAAGAAGGCGAAGGCCGCCAAGGCCGAAGCGGTAGAGAAGGGTTCCGGCGAGAAGGCCGCCAAGAAGAAGGCAGAATGACTATCGGAGGTTGAGATCGAATGATAGATCTTGCTCAATTTTACGACATAAGGTTCCTGATGGATCTTGGGGCGTTCTCCATATTGGCGGTGCTGATCCTCGGCTTCTCGATCCTCACCGTATGGTCCAGCAACATGGTCCATGCCGCTCTATATCTGTTGGGGGCCTTCGCCTCTGTGGCGATGTTATACGTATCCCTGAACGCCAGCTTCGTCGGGGTGGTCCAGGTGCTGGTCTACATCGGGGCGGTTGGGGTGCTGATACTCTTCGCAGTGATGCTCACGAGGAGGACTCTGGTGGAGGAGGAATCCCATGGTTAAGGTAAAAACAGCGATCTTGATGCTGATCTTTCTGGCGACGCTGATGATATTCATCGCAGCGACACCATGGGACGGCGAGGAGAGGAGCGGGTACAGTTTCGAGCCGAGAGAGGGGGTCAGAGCCCCGGAGAGCGGAGCTGGGGATATAGGCGTTGAGATCTTCACGATCTACCTCTTCCCCTTCGAGGTGCTCGCCCTGGTCCTTCTGGCAGCTATGATCGGTGCGATCTACATCGCAAGAAAGGAGTTGCCGAAATGATGGGGTGGAGGGAGGAAAAGAGATGGTACCACTAGTGCTTTACGTGCTGCTGGCGTCGACGATGTTCGTCATCGGCCTTTACGGCCTTCTGACACAGCGCAACGGTATCAAGCTTATGATGTGCGTGGAGATCCTGCTCAACAGCGCAATAATCAACCTGGTGGCGTTCTCGGCGTACCTGCCCAACGTAAACGGCCAGGTATTCGCCCTCTTCGCCATCGCTCTGGCCGCAGCAGAGGCCGGCGTTGGGTTTGCCATAATGATCGCGCTGTACAGGCTGTACGGAACGATAGAGCTGGACAACATCAACGCATTGAGGTGGTAGAGGGATGTACCAAGATTACGCCTATCTGATCGTGGGGTTGCCGATTCTGGCCTTCGTCCTCACGATCTTCCTCGGTTGGCATCTGCCAAAGGGGGGCGGGTTCTTCACAGTTCTGGCGACCTTCGCCGGGTTCATACTCTCTTTCGGTATATTCAGGGAGATCTACCCTAATAACGAGATAGTACATCAATCGATGCACTGGTTCGCCAGCTTCAACGCTGGCATATTGATAGACCCGCTCGCCATAGTGATGCTCTTGATGGTGACGTTCGTCTGTACTCTGATTCACACGTACGCTCTCGGATACATGGAAGGCGACCCTGGAATGGCCAGGTACTTCGCCGAAGCGGGCCTCTTCACCGCGGCGATGCTGGGCCTCGTCTTCTCAGACAACCTTCTTCAGCTCTTCATATTCTGGGAGCTTGTCGGTCTCTGTTCTTACCTTCTCATTGGGTTCTGGTACCGCAAGCCCTCTGCGGCGTCCGCCGCCAAGAAGGCCTTCCTGGTGACGAGGGTCGGAGACGTCATGTTCCTCGCGGGGATCATCCTCCTCTACACCAACATGATGAGGCTGAATCTGGTCCTCCCCGAGGGAGCGTACCTCCTCCAGTTCCAGACGATATACGACAGCCTAGCCCTCATCCCGCCAGACCAGCTCACCTGGATAGCCCTCCTCCTCTTCGGAGGTGCTGTGGGCAAGTCCGGTCAGTTCCCCCTGCACGTCTGGCTCCCTGACGCCATGGAGGGTCCCACCACAGTCTCGGCGATGATACACGCTGCGACGATGGTGACCGCCGGCGTCTACCTGGTGGCGAGGATGTTCCCCCTCTTCTATGCGGCACCCGACGCCCTGATGGTAGTGGCTTACATAGGCGCCTTCACCGCCCTATTTGCGGCGACGATGGGCCTTGTGATGTTCGACATCAAGAGGGTTCTCGCCTACTCGACGGTCAGCCAGCTGGGATACATGATGGCGGCCCTAGGGTTTGGGGCGGCCGTCGGCGCGACCGCCGTCGGCGTCTCCATGTTCCACCTGATCGGCCACTCCTTCTTCAAGGCCCTCCTCTTCCTCTGCGCCGGCAGCGTCATCCACGCCGTCGCCACCAACGACATGAGGGAGATGGGAGGCGTCTTGAGATCGATGAAGTGGACGGGCCTTACGATGCTGGCGGGGTCCCTGACCCTGGCAGGCTTTCCGCTGACGACGGGCTTCTTCAGCAAGGATGAGATCATCATCCTCGCCTTCGAGAACGGAGCCTTCGGTCTAGGATGGATTCCGTACGTATTCGTCATCCTTGCGGCCCTCCTGACGGCGATCTACACCTTCAGGCTCTGGTTCCTCACCTTCGACGGCGAGCCCAGGAGCGACTATCACAAGCATGAGTCCCCCTGGATCATGCTGGGGCCCCTGGTGGTCTTGGCGTTATTCGCCCTCTTCATGGGGATGCCGACCCAGGGTCAGTTCTACGACTACGTCGGCAACAACTTCGACCACTTCGGTGTCGACTTTGAGGAGCTGGCCCATATCGGAGGCCATCACGTAGAGCACGGCCACGTCCACGAGCCGTTCATCTTCAAGATCCTCCCGATAATAGTCGGAGTCGGTGGCATAATCATTGCGGCTCTCTTCTATTCGAGGTGGAAGAGGTTCGATCCGTCCATGGTAACCTCTGAGAGGGACCCCCTCAGGCATATCCTCCTCAAGAGATACTACCAGAACGAGATCTACACCCTCTGGTTCGCAGAGAAGGTGGTCTACGGAATAGCCTTGGTCTCCAACATGATCGACCTGAAGATCATAGATGGAGCGGTGAACAAGATAAGCGCGGTCTCTGTCGGGTTCGGCGGAACTCTCCGTAAAGTTCAGACCGGAGTCATACAGAACTACATCACCGCCATAGTTCTGGGAGTTGCAGCGCTGTTGATTTTGATTCAGCTGGCTACAATGGGGGTGGCGATATGATTGATAACGCAATTTCACTGATGATCGCCATACCGCTGATCGCAGCGATCTTCGCCTTCATGAACGGGAAGTTCGCGAAGTACGCAGCCCTGATAGGATCTCTTATCCCTCTGGCGATATCGCTCCAGATGTTCAGGGAGTTCGACAGGACGACGAACGTCATGCAGTTCGTCGAGAGCTACGACTGGGTCCCAGCCATCGGCGTCAAGTATACCGTCGGCGTCGACGGCATAGGGCTGCCCCTGATCCTCCTCTCGACGATCGTCACCGTCCTGGTGGTCCTGTACTCCTGGGGAGAGAAGAAGAGGCCAAACCAGTTCTTCGCCCTCCTCCTCCTGAACGAGGTGGGGGTTCTAGGCGTCTTCGCAGCCCTGGACTTCTTCCTATTCTACATCTTCTGGGAGGTAGTCCTGATACCCATGTTCTTCCTGGTGGGGATATGGGGCGGCCCGAGGAAGGACTATGCAGCAATCAAGTTCTTCATCTACACCCATGTGGCGAGCTTGATAATGCTCCTCTCGATCTTCGCCCTATACTTCAGCTACAGGACGCCCGAGGGGCTGCGGACCTTCGACATGCTTACGCTCCTCGCGGCGACGGGGGACTCGACGATATTCTCGCCGATGGCGCTGAACCTGATCTTCTTCGGGCTCCTCTTTGGGTTCCTGGTGAAGATGCCCGCCGTTCCCTTCCACACCTGGCTCCCCGACGCTCACGTCGAGGCGCCGACCGCCGGCAGCGTCCTCCTGGCAGCCCTCCTCCTGAAGATGGGAGGTTACGGCCTGTTCAGGATCATAATGCCGATGCTGCCGAACGTATCGCCCAACTACATCACGCTGATGGCGGTGGTAGGGGTTGTGAGCATCGTTTACGGTGCCTTCTTGGCCCTGTCCCAGAAGGACCTGAAGAAGATGGTCGCCTACTCCAGCGTCAGCCATATGGGCTTCGTCCTCCTGGGGGCCGGAGCTTTGAGCGTCCTATCGGTCCAGGGAGCTATGTTCCAGCAGTTCAGCCACGGCCTCATCACCTGCGTCCTCTTCATGTCTGCGGGGACGATCCAGCACACAGCGGGTACGAGGATCATCTCCGAGCTGGGAGGCCTCGCCGACAGGATGCCCCAGTTTGCGGTGCTGATGATGGCGGGGTTCATGGCGTCCCTCGGCCTTCCGGGGATGAGCGGCTTTGTGGCCGAGGTATCGGTCCTGGCGGGATCTTACGAGAACCTGCCGATATACGTATTGATAACGGTCTTCGGCAGCATCGCCGTCACCGCAGGCTACCACCTGTGGGCGATGCAGAAGGTGATGTTCGGTCCGATCCTCAAGAAGTACCTGGATCTCAAAGATCCACATTCATACGAGATCCTGTCCATGAGCATCCTTGTGCTGCTCATAATCTACTTCGGAGTGCAGCCGGCGACGATCACCGACATCATGGGGGTGGCGGCAGAGCCGCTGGTCAAGCCGTTTATAACCCTGGCGCAGACGGGGGTGATCTGAAGTGACACTAGGATTCGGCGACTATCTCTCCCTCATGGGAGCGGAGTCGTTGCTGACGGGACTTGTAATGCTGATGATCTTGCTGGGGTTGTACCTGAAGAACAAGAACATCCAGGGATACCTCGCCCTAGCCGGGCTTGGGATCGCCCTCTTCCTCTCGATCGGTGCCGATATGACCAAGGGGCCGATCTTCTTTGGGACGATAGAGGTCGACGCGCTATCCCAGTTCTTCAAGCTGATCTTCATCTCGGTCTCTCTGATCGTGGTGTTGGCGGGCTTGACCAGGTACAAGGACAGTCCTGCTCAGGACGAGTTCTACATCCTCCTCTTGCTCGCCACCATCGGCATGATGGTGGTGGCAAGCTCCATCGACCTCCTCACCCTTTGGATAGGCTTTGAGCTGGCCAGCATCTCGACCTACGCCATGGCCGCCTTCGACAAGGAGAAGAGGAACCTGGAAGCTGCGATGAAGTACTTCATCTTCGGATCGGTCTCATCGGCGATGATGCTCTTCGGGTTCTCCATCCTCTACGGCCTTACGGGGTCGACCAGGATAGCGGAGGTTGCGGCATCCTCCATGGAGATGATGGGACCTGCAACTCTCGTTGCCCTCCTATTCGTGGTGGCGGGCTTCGGGTTCAAGATGGCCCTGGTGCCCTTCCACATGTGGGCTCCCGACACCTACGAAGGGTCGCCGACGATCGTTACCGCCTTCCTCGCCGCGGGCTCCAAGAAGATGGGCTTCGTAGCCGCATTCAAGGTGATATTCATCGCCCTTGTGGCTCTGAGGCTCGAGTGGTTCATGGCCTTCGCGGTCCTGGTGGCTATAACCATGACCCTGGGCAACGTCGTCGCCATATGGCAGAAGAGCGTAAAGAGGATGCTGGCGTACTCCAGCGTCGCTTATGCTGGATACATCGCCATCGCCTTCGTAGTGGTCGGTGCGGTCAACAACGGCGGCTTCGACCTCGGGGTGGCTCAGAACGGCATCGCTGCGAGCCTGATGCTCATCCTCGGCCACGCCTTCTCCAAGACCGGGGCTTTCATCGCCGTGGCGGTCGTCGGTTATATGGCCCTGCGGGAGGGGAGGAATAACCCCGATGACATCGAGCATTATGCGGGACTGGGAAGGAGGGCGCCGATAACGGCGTTCTGTATGCTGGTCTTCTTATTCTCGCTCTCGGGGATACCCCCAACGGCGGGGTTCGTCGGCAAGTTCCTGGTCTGGGGTTCAGCCATGGACTCCGGTCTCGTCTGGCTGGCGGTCCTCTTCGCCCTCAACAGCGCTCTCTCCCTCTACTATTACCTGAGGGTGATCATGTACATGTACATGAAAGAGCCCGCAGGAGCGAAGATCGCAGAGCCGAGGGGGTACGTCCTGGCTATGGTCGTGGCCCTCGTCGCGGTCTTCTACATAGGCATATTCCCGCAGGCGTTCGTCGACTTCGCCTCCAGTGCAGCAGCGGTCCTGCTGCACTGAAAACTTTCTTTTTTCCTTTTTTTCCTTCTATTTCGACGGCCCATCATCCCTAAAGCCCATGGAGGCCTACATCGTCGCCTTCAAAGCCCCATCTCTTCGATCCAAAATAATAGGCCGATGAGGATCAGAGCCGCCGGGAAGACCACATGCCACCATCTCGCCCCCAGGATCTCCGGGATCGTAACATCCCCGAAGTCGCCCCTCCTCAGGACCTTCTCTTCGAGCCTCGGGTAAATCGCGGCGAAGATGCCGGCCCCCAGGAGGATGCCTCCGACTCCGCCCAGGAGGGCGTCGACCGACCCCTGGCCGACGGCTCCGGCCGCCGTTCCGGGACAGTAGCCGAGGAGGGCGAAGCCGACGCCGAAGATGAGCCCGCCCAAGGCTGAGGAGCCCCAGGATCCGGGCTTCGGGTGGAGTCTTGCGAGGTCCAGCCTCCAGAGGATGTGGACTGCGATCATCCCGGCGATCACCGCCGAGGCCATCACCTTGAAGACTGTGAAGTCGGCGAGGAGGAGCTGGCCGACGATGACGTCGTACCGCGTGACGCCGCCCTTCTGTAGTAGGAAGCCGAATACGATCCCGATGGATAGGCCCACGGCCAGCTGAGCCCGTCTTTTCGATCTGAGGCCTTTGAGCGTATCTTCCGTCATGCTTTCCATCACCGCCTCATCCTCCTGCCCCGAAGAGGACCATCGCCGTCGCCACCCCTCCGACGAAGAAGGCGATCACTGCGACCCACGAGCTCGCCGCGAGCTGGAGGGTCCCGCTGATCCCGTGGCCGCTGGTGCAGCCCCCTGCCCACCGCGCCCCCATCCCCATGAGGACCCCCCCGGCGAAGGCGGCAGCGACCCTCAGGAGAGGGTCGGGGCCGAACCGGTCCGTCCAGAGGGGGGGTACGACCTCCAGCCGGAAGGAACCCGAGAGGCTCGCCGAGAAGAACGATCCGATGACGATCCCGATGACGAGCATCACCTCCCAGTCGACGACCGGCTCAAACTTCCTGTAATACGCCTTCACCGAGACCTTAGGTCCGCGAAATATCCTCTCGATCATCCCGCTCGTCCTGGCGTAGGCTGTAGAGCAGCCGATGGGCCTGTCGGAGAGAAGGAACGCCAGGATGCTCAAGACCCCTATACCCACCCCAGCAACGTAGGGGGACCAAAGATCCATCTTCAAATACTCCAGCATCAGATCTCCTCTAAGCATCTCTGAGACCCGGACCCCTGAGCATCTCGATCTTTGCCACAGGATCCGCTCATCAAGATCATCATTTTGGTCGTCACATCTTTATAAAGCTGATACGAAGGAGGGACCGATTTCGCTAGGAGGTTGAAGCATGAGCAGACGACTTCTGATGCTTGCGGCGATGATGGCGGCGATCTCTCCCCTCATCGTCGGAGGGGTTCCCGAACCCGACAAAGGTATGGTCCAGGACCTGGTGGTCCTCCTCACCGACTACGGCACCTGCGACTTCTACGTTGGGGCCCTGGAGGGGTCTATCTACTCCTCCAACCCGGATGCCCGGATATCGGCCATAACCCATGAGGTGGCGGCCTTCAACGTTGCCGAGGGGTCTTACATCCTGGCCCGGGCCGCCCGGGAGTACCCCCCGGGGACGGTCTTTGCAGCGGAGGTCGACCCGGGGGTCGGGGCAGGGGTGAGATCCATCGTCCTGGAGACCAAAGACGGCAAGCTCTTCGTGGGGCCTGACAACGGCCTATTCACCGGCGTCATGGACGAGCTGGGGGTCGCAGCCGTCCGCGAGGTCAGAAACCTGAGCCTCACACGGCAGGGGGACGGTTATGCCGCCTTCAAAGGGGTCGAAGTCTACGGCCCCGTCGCCGGTCGCCTCGCCGGAGGGGTCGCCACATCCGAGGTGGGGCCCGAGATCTTCGATCCTGTGAGGATCGAGGCGGCAAGGGCCGGGATCGAAGACGGCGTACTCGTCGGGGCCGTAGCCCACGTCGACCACTGGGGAAACCTCGTCACCAACATCCCCTACCATCTGGCGGATGAAGTGGGCCTCGCCCCAAATGATCGAATCGAGATCGCCGTCGGCGGAAATGTCGTGGAGGCGGCCTTCGGATCGACCTACTCTGACGTCCCTCGTGGAGAGATGGTGGCCTTCGTCGGCTTCATGGGGAGCCTGGGGATCGCCATCAACATGGATAGCGCCGCCGAGGACCTGGGAGCGTCCGCAGGCGATAGCGTCAGAGTTCGCAAAGTACTGAAGGTTCAAAGGTAAAGAAGCTCCACCATCCCCGCGGCGACGAGGATGAAGATCAGGGTCATGACCCCTCCCACCTTCAGGAAGTCGGAGTTTTTGTATCCGCCGGGGGCCATCAATAGGGCGTTGACCTGGTGGGTGGGGAGAAGGAAGGAGTTGGAGGCGGAGATCCCCACCAGGAGGGCGAGAGCCCTCGGGTCTATCCCCATCCCCTGGCCCATGACCATGACGAGGGGGACGAGGAGGACGGCGGCTGCAACGTTGGATATGAAGAGGGACAGGAAGGTGGTGAGGGCCGCCACCGCCAGGAGGGCGACGATCGTCGGGAATCCCTGGAGGAGTTCCATCAAGATCGAGGCAGCAAGAAAGGCAGCTCCCGTCTCCTCCAGCGCGATCCCCAGGGGTATCAGGCCGGCCAGAAGGACGACGGTCCTCCAGTCGATGGCACCATAGGCGTCGTCGACGGATATGACCTGCAGAAGGATCATGGCGAAGGCGCCGGTGAGGAGGGCTATGGATATCTGAAAGCCCGCGAGGGCGAGAGCCAGCGCCCCGATGAAGCAGAGGGTTGCGGGCATCGCCTTCGACCGGTCGGAGCTCACCGACTCGACCGGCGTCAGGAGGACGAAGCTGGGGTCGGAGCCGAGCTTTCTTATCCTGTCCCAGAGGCCGTGGACGACGAAGGTGTCCCCCGGGGCCAGGGGACGGTCGGCAAAGTCCTTCCTCTGCTCCTCCGTACCGCTCAAAAGGATGATGGGCTCGACGCCGTAATTTTTTCGGATCCCGATCTTCCGGGGGGTCTTTCCGACGATGGGTGCCCGCGGGCGGACGATCACCTCCGCAAAGCCCGCCTCAGCCTCGCAGAGAAGGCCGCTCAGCCTGGAGTCGTCGACGATCTTCCAGAGGTCGTGATCAGAGGCGAGCCGTTCGACGTCCTCCGCCTCTCCCAGGAGCGCCAGCACCTGACCCGCAGAGAACCTCGTCCGCCTCCAGGGCGAGTAGGTCACCTCCTCCCCCTCCACTATGGCGACGAGGGTGACGCCGTAGTTGCGCCTCATCCGGGCGTCCTCCCTGGTCTTATCTACAAGATCGCTCTTCCAGGATACGAAGTAGTAACTGACGAGGGAGGGGAGCTGCCAGGTTTCGATCAGATCTACCTGGGACATGGAATCGGCCTCCGATCGATCCTCTTCTGGAAGGAGGCGGTGGCCGAGTATCAGAAAGTATCCGATCCCCGAGGCCAGAAGGACGATCCCGATGGGAGTCACGCTGAAGAAGCCGAAGGGCTCCTCACCACCCTGTATCATCAGGTCGTTGAGGATGATGAGGGGGCTTGAGCCGACGATGGTCAGGGTGCCTCCGAGGATTGCCGCAAATCCCATGGGCATCAAGAGCCGGGATGCGGGGGTCTTGGTGCTCTTGGATATCCTCAGGATCGCCGGCAAGAAGAGGGCCGCAGAACCGACGTTCTGCATGAAGGCGGAGATCACCCCCACCACCGACGATATCACTCCCAACAGCCTTTTTTCATCCGACCCCGCCGTCCTCAGGACCGCCCCGCTAATGCTGTTGACGACACCAGCCCTATCCATCCCTCTCCCCAGAATCATTATGGCGGCTATCGAGACTACGGCGTTGCTCCCCAGCCCCGATAGCGCCTGGGCTGGGGTCACAAGGCCGGTCCAGGCGAGGAGGAGAACAACTAGCATCGCCGCGACGTCTATCCTCACCACTTCGGTTACAAAAAGCAGTATCGTCGCTGCCACTACCAGGAAAGCGAGCTCGATCTCCAGGGTCATGCCGTCCACGATACACCACGCACCTCAACAGGTTATATATCTCCTCATAGATAATATCTTTTGGGCGGATCGCCTCGATGATCGGATGTTATCGGGGTGCCGTCCGGTCCTGAGATCCCGAAAAGGCCACCGAGTGCTGCGGTTCAGCTGAAGGCGAGGGATATCGCCCCGACGACCGAAGCCGTCACCACGGCTCCTGCGATCAAGACGCCGGCGGCGATGGCGGGGAAGGCCTCCCGGAACCGCAGGCCGAAGATGAAGGCGATGGCAGATCCGGTCCAGGCTCCGGTTACGGGCAGCGGCAGCGAGACGAAGAAGACCAGGGCGAGGATGCCGTACTTCCGGTGCCTTTCGACGTGATTCCTGTATGTCCGGGTGAAGAGCCAGGAGAAGAATGCTTTGCAGGGCCGGTATCTCATCAGATGTCGGGATACCGGCTCCAGGAATAGGAGGAGGAGGACGACGGGAACCAAGTTTCCGACGACGGAGATGGCATAAGCCTCCAGGGGTGGTATGCCGTAGACCCCTATGGCCAGGGGTATGGCGCCCCTGAGCTCGAAGATCGGGGACATGGCGAGGACGAAGGTCGCTAGCCAGCCCGGTATCGAGGATAAGAGGTCTATCAGATGGATCCCTCTGGACGAGCCGGAACCCGAGGCCACCGGATCCCGAAGCGCTGCGGCTCAGGAGGGGGGTCCAATGGAGAGGTCTTCAGAGATTCAGTCCCCTACCGACCCTTTTATCCTGACCGTCAGCACCGACTCGTCTTTGGGGGAGGTGACCGAGACGGTCAGGTCTACGGGGATCCTGCCGAGGGCGACCTTCAGGGGCTTCTCCTCGCCGGATAGTTCGACCTTAATCCCTTCCGCCATCCGGGCCACCACCTCGGCGATCTCTTGAAGCTCGGGAAGGGCGATGGCGACGGGGCTCTCCATATCGCCGCTCACCTTCGCCGATATCGGAGACTCGATCCCCACCGATACCCGGAGACCTCCGTCCTCCCCCGTCCCCTTCACCTCGGCGACGATCGGATACCTCTCGGAGTCCTCGCTACCCTGAACCTTCGCCTTAGCTTCCGCATTGACGTTAAGAGATACCATGAACTTCCACCTGGAAGCTATCTACTGCATCATCTCATATAAATGAATGCGAAGGGGCCTTTGGCGAGCACCGTCCCCGGTTAAAAGATCCGCCCCGTCATGAGTCAGGGGTGGTTCGCAGGACGTTCTCTCTCCCTCTGGTCGACTTGATGAAGGCCCAGTCGGACCGTGTGCCTGTATTCTGGCCGTTGGGATACCGGGACCAGGAGAAGTCGTTTCCATCCTCGTCGGATAGAAGAGGGGTTTTATCCACCTCCAGCCCTTCGTCGGTCTTCAGGTAAACGGTCCCGTTATTTCCATGAACCCAACGGGGGTCGCCTTCCCAGACGTAGTATTCGTCGGACTGAAGGACCACCCCTTTGGGTATCTTTATTGCTCCGGTCCATCTGCCGTAGGTTGTGGGCAGGATCTCGACTATCGATACCGTCCACAGCCCTATATCCACGGAGTCGTCCCCGACGTTGTAAAGCTCCACCCACTCCACCGCCCCATCGGGCGGGTTCAGCTCCACCTCGTTGACGACGACGGACCCCGATGCTGCCGGCCAGGCGGATAAGACCGTCAATGACGCCATGAGCAGCTTCAATATAATCTTCATGATCAACCCCCACATGAACCTAGAGGCTCGGGACTTCCCCGTCCCTGCCCGCTGGATAATGACCACCTTCGAATAAATAACCGTGTCGATGAGTTGTGGGGCGGGGTGAGACCCAAAACATCCAATCCGCAGAATTTGCGGGGCCCATTTGCGGGCCCCGTTCTACTTCATCAGCCTTAATATGCCATCGGTTACGGCCTCAAAGGGCGAGAGGACCAGGGGGGCGCCCCGGCCCAGCCGTCTCCTGACTCCGAACTGGAGATCGCCCTTCAACTTCGCAAACCTCATCTTTCTCTTGGAGAATTCGCCGTCGAAGATGGCGCCCCCATCCATCGGGGGATCGAGAGAATCGATCTTCTCCCTCACCCTCTCATAAAGAACGGTTCCTGGGAGGGGGTGAGGTGTGGTGAAGGAGAGGTAGTCGAGGGGGAGGCGGGTTGCAAACCTTATGGTCTCGATGACCGTATCGTCCGTCTCACCGGGATAGCAGAGGATGAAGAAGGCTCCGGTCTTGAGGCCTGCAGACCGAGCCGCCGAGATCGCTCTTTGCGCCTCTTGGACCGTTATCCTCTTTTTCATGAGCTTGAGGATGGGATCAGACCCGGACTCGATGCCGAAGAGGACCCTCTCACATCCCGCCCCTCTCATGGCTGACGCTACTGTCGGATCGATCGAGTCGACCCGTCCTAGACACTCCCAGCGGAAAGAGAGCCTTCTCTCCCGGATCCCCTGGCAGATATCCAGGACCCGATCCCTGTGGAGGGTGAAGACGTCATCGGCGAAGTGGATGTGGTCGTACCCGAGGTCCAGGGCGACTTCCACCTCATCGAGGACGTTTTCTGCGGATCGTTCTCGATAAGATATCCCGAAGACCGGTCGGCTGCAGAACTCGCAAGCGAAAGGGCAGCCTCTGGTGGTGATGACGGCGGTAGAGGCTCTGCCGAAATGGCTTTTCCAGTATCGTATGTAGTCATCGTTAGCAAAGAGGTCTCTAGCAGGAAACGGGATGCAGTTCAGGTCTTGCAGGTGAGGGCGCTGCTCTGTGGTGACGACCTCGTCCTCGAGATCTGTGAGGTTCTTATTGCCCTGTTGAGGATCGCCTATAGATCCCCAATTCCTATCCCGACGATAGGCGATCCCCTTCACTGCCTCAAGGTCGGTGCCCTCCTCCTGGGATTTTAAGACCTCCAAAATCGTCTCCTCCCCCTCGCCGATCACCGCGATATCGAAAACATCCAGGAAGGGGACCGGATCTGAGGAGGGCTCTGGCCCCCCCGCTACTAGCAGCTCGGTTCGATCTCGAAGGAGCCTCGCAAATCCGAGCGCATCGTCTCGCATAAAGATCATGGAGTAGATCCCCACCACCTCAGCCCTCGAGGCGATCGCCCTCCGGCGAGCTTCATCCCGTTCTAAAAATGTACAGTCCAGGAGGTTGACCCGGTGGCCTGCCTCCCGAAGGCTCGATGCGACGTAGCCGAGGCCCAGAGGAGGGAAGAGGAAGCTCGATTTCTTCCGGCGGGGCTTGAAGTGGGGATATATCAGAAGGACTGATGTCATGGCGATCCTCCAACTTCAATTTTGTACTCAAGATCCTTCCCCTCTGGCATGGAGACCACGTGGGCGAGGCCCGCCCATGCGAGGCGGCCGGGGATCGCTTCTCGCCCCCGAAATAGATCCGCGCCCTCGGTCCTCCATAGCCTGAACGAGAGGCCGTGGCCTGTATCGATGAACTCTCCCCAATCCGCCCCGGTCCTCTCCCACGAGCCGATCTCCTCACCGGAAATGTCCATCCCCTCTGAATCGATGTAGCGATCGAAGCTCTCGGACCCCTGCTCGTTCATCACCGCCATCTCTGTGCACCCCTCCGCCTTCGGCCAGCATCTCACCAGGACGTCGATCAAGCCTTCCTGGGATATGGTGTAAACCACCTGTGCCCTTCCGACGGAACCCGTCTGCACAAGCCTCGTCTCCACCGAAAGTCCTCTCCTGAATAGGGCTGATCCGAGGCGGATTGCGCGCCTCAGGGAAGGACGGTCTCTGTGGAGGCGGTCGACCCTTCCTTTGGCACGGCAAAGCAGGTCGGTCTTGATCAATCTATCTCCCAGGGCAAGTCTGCTCACGAGATTGATGTCGTAGTCGACCTTCACCACCGCAAGATCTCCTTTTGTCCATGAACTCGACTCGGAACTTCCAGGAAAGGCCGCGTCGTCCCCGAACTTGAGAACTGGGACCCCGAACCCCACCCCCTCCTCGGAGAGGTCTTCGCCCTTCAAGGAGATGACTAGCCCCTTCTCGATCTTTGAGGTGGGATACCCCTGAAGGCCCCCCCGGCCGACGATGAGGGTCAGGTCCTTCGATATCTCGACCCCGGGAAGAAGGAGTTCTGGCGTCTCTTTCGGTGAGTTCATGATTCTGGTCCAAAGGTTAAGAATTTGGAGAATTGGGGACGTTTTTGGTCCCCTTGCCGAAGATCCAGTCTGACCTCTGGTCCGCGTCGAATCCGTTGGGATGGCGGAAATATGTGAAGAAGTTGTCGCTCTGGTCGCTGAGAAGGGGGGTCTTGTCCGCCTCCGACCCGTCCTCTCTCTTCAGGATCACCGTTCCTCTCCCGGTGTTGTGGATCCAGCCTCTATCCCCTTCGGCGACGTAGAAGCCGCCGGGGGGGACGACCGTATCCTGAGGTATCTTCATGATCCCGGTCCAGGTGGGATCACAGTCCACGATCCAGACGGTCCAGCGGCTTATAGAAACCTCCTCTCCGCCGTTGTTATAGAGCTCCACCCACTCGTTACCGTCGCCGGAGGGGTCGAGCTCCACCTCGTTTATCACCACAGCCCCAAGGCCCGGAGAGGATATCGCCAAGACCGCCAGCAAGGATGTCAACGCTCCCCATGAAATTCGGATCATCATAAGATCCATCTCTCAGCCGAAAATACGGATCGTCCGAAGAATACGGACCGTCCCGGACCTTGCCATCCAGGGCGAAGGGTCCGGGGCGGTTTTTGTGGATCACCCATCATTTCGTTCCGGTCTTTCCCAAAAGGAGCCATCAGGCCCTTATGGAGAGGAGGTTCTCCGACCCTGGGGTGGCCTTCATCAGCTTCCAGTCCGACTTCTGGTCGGTGTCGACGCCGTTGGGGTAGCGGCCGAAGGTGAAGTCGCTATCGCCGTCGTCGGTCATGAAGTGGGTCTCGTCGACCTTGAACCCCGAGGCGTTCACCAGGACCACGGTCCCGCTCTCCTCCTGCCCCCATTGGGCCGAGCCCTCGGCTACAAAGTATCCCTTCGCTGGGATGATCGTGCCGTCGCGGATCGGCATAAGGCCGTTCCAGGGCGGGTTGACTATGGATACGACCCATCCGGAGACGTCCACGTCATCTTCGCCGTTGTTGTAGAGCTCGACCCATTTGGTCCCGTTTCCGAGGGGGTTCAGCTCCACCTCGTTGATCACCATGGCGCTTGCGCCGATGGCGGAGAGGGCCACGATGCAGAGCGCGAATATCAATATGTTTGATTTAGTTTTGCTCATAAATATCCCCCACATGTCTAAAAGGTTCCGGAAGGTCCGGAAGCCTGTCGGCAGGAAATATCTTCCGGGTAGATAACGGTGTCGATCGTGATGATCCATCGGATTCAAGGGAAGATCGTAGGCATCCTCCGATCGTCGACGATATCTCCTGACTGCTTCCATGTCAAGGTTTTATTACGTTCCTATCCTCATATCAGTCTTCATGGAATACTCTGAGGGAAGGCTCGGCAGGGTCTTCGTCATCAGGCTTGAGGATGGCGAGGATCTGATCAGCTCGCTGGATCGATTTTTGGCGGAGAAGGAGGTCGCCTCCGGGACGATCCTCTTCCTCGGAGCCCTCCGGCGGGGGCGGCTGATCGCGGGACCCCGGGAGCCGACGATACCGCCGACAAGCCCCTTCGTCGAAGATCTGGAGGGGGGGTGGGAGACCTTCGGCGTCGCCACCATCTACCCGGGGGGAGGGGGAGAGCCGAGGGTTCACATCCACGCCTCCGTCGGCAGGAGCGATAAGGTCCTCACCGGCTGCCTCCGGGAGAGGGCCGACACCTACCTGGTGGTGGAGGCGGTGGTATTCGAGATCCTCGGCCTTGGGGCAAGAAGGCTTTTGGACGAGAGGTCGGGTCTCTGTCTCCCGGTCCTGGAGGAGAGGTTTTAGGTTATGAGGAGAGATCTGAGGGAGAGGGCGAGACGGGGGGGCTCGCCGCCCCTCCCCGTCTCCATGGAGGAGGGGAAGCGCCGGGGCGTCGACCGGTTCGACGTCATCCTCGTCTCCGGGGACGGTTACGTCGACCACCCCTCCTTCGGGGTGGGGGTCATCGGCAGGGTCCTGGAGGACGCTGGATACGCCGTCGGGATCATCCCCCAGCCAGACTGGAGGCGGGACGAAGATCTCTCTGCCCTGGGGGCCCCCCGGCTCTTCTTCGGCGTCGCCTCCGGCAACGTCGACTCGATGGTGAACAACTATTCGCCGAAGAGAAAGAGGCGCAGAAGGGACGTCTACTCCCCCGGGGGGAGGCTCCTGCGCCCCGACCGGGCGGGTATTGTCTACGCCGACAGGGTCCACGCCCTCTTTCCCGACGTGCCCCTCATCCTCGGCGGGATCGAAGCCTCCCTCCGGAGGTTCGCCCATTACGACTTCTGGTCCGACTCCGTCCGCCGCTCGATCCTGGCGGACGCCCCGGCGGATATGATCGTCTTCGGGATGGGGGAGAGGCCGATCCTGGAGGTGGCCTGCCGTCTCTCCTCTGGCGATGCCGTCTCCGAGATCAGGGACGTCCCCGGGACCGTCGTAAAGATGGGGGTGCGGGAGTGGAGAGGATCCGACCACCAGGGGCTGCTCGAGATCCCATCCTTCGATGAGGTGGCGAGGGATAAGAGGAGGTACGCAGAGGCCTTCCGCCTCCACTACGGAGAGCAGGACCCCATTTTGGGAAGGACGGTAGCCCAGCCCCACCCCAAGACCGTCGTCATCCAGAACCCGCCGGCGCTCCCCATGACGACCGATGAGCTCGACCGGGTATACGAGCTCCCCTACACCAGGGAGGCCCATCCCTCTTATCGGGAAGAGGTACCGGCTCTCGAGCCGGTGAGGTTCTCCATCACCACCCACCGGGGTTGCTTCGGATCCTGCTCCTTCTGCGCCCTCACCCATCACCAGGGGAGGATAGTCCAGTCCAGGTCCATCGACTCCCTGGTGAGGGAGGCGGAGGGGCTCACAAAGCTCTCCGGATTCAAGGGGGTGATCCAGGACGTCGGCGGCCCCACCGCCAACATGTACGGGATGGCGTGCAGCCGCTGGAAGACCTCAGGGGCCTGCGCCGACAGGTTCTGCTCTTCCGACTGCCCGACCCTCGCCGCCGACCACGAAAGGCAGCTGGAGCTCCTCCGCCGCCTCAGGGAGATCCCCGGGGTGAAGCGGGTCTTCGTCAGCTCTGGGATCAGGCACGACCTCGTCCTGAGTGACGAGACCCCTGCGGGGACGGAGTACCTCCAGACCCTCGTCAGCCACCACGTCTCAGGCCACCTGAAGGTGGCGCCAGAGCACGTCTCCGACCGGGTCCTCCTGGCGATGAACAAGCCCCCCAGGGCCGCCCTGGAGGAGTTTCGCAAGAGGTTTGTCGCCGCGAGCCGGGAAGTGGAAAAAGAGCAGTACCTCGTCCCCTACTTCATCTCCGGCCATCCCGGCTGCGAAATTAAGGACATGGTGGAGCTGGCCGAGTACATCCGGGACCACCGGCTCTACTCCGAGCAGGTCCAGGACTTCACCCCAACGCCGATGACCGTCTCCACCTGCATGTACTATACAGGCATCGATCCCTTCACCCGAAAGCCCGTCCACGTCCCCCGGGGCAGGGAGAAGGAGATCCAGAGGGCGCTCCTCCAGTACCGGGATGGGAGGAACTGGCCCCTCGTTCGGGAAGGGCTCAGGGGTGCGGGCAGAGAGGATCTCATCGGCGACGGGCCGAATTGTCTCGTCCCCGCCGAAAGGCGATGAAGGTCTCCAATCCCAAGCCCCGTCTCCTCTCAGGAGCTACTCGTCTTCTACGAACCTGAAAGGCAGAAAGAGCGCCTTGAACCCGAGCAAAGAGGTCAAAAGCAAGAGGAACGCTCTGGATGCCATTATGTATTCGGGAGGCCAATAGCCCGGCTCGCCCATTATCCCGACCGAAGATGTCAAGATCCAAGGCAGATCCCACAAATTCGAGGGCGTCACATCCCACCTCTAACGCGTCCGCTTATTGTATATCCTCTCCAGACATATTAAAAGCGTTCGGCCGTCGCTGAGGTGGTGACGGGGCGGATGGTGCCATCGGGGGGGGGTGCGCCGCCGTTCTCAGTCACCGGGGCCTTCGGTAGGGGTACCTCATCTGTTCTCCGCACTCAGTGCAGGTTATCGTCAGGACTCCGTCCCTCAGCCTCACCCGGGTCCTCTGGGGTGTGAGGTAGCACCGACATCCCTTGCAGATCTGCCTCTTCAGCCGTCTGGGGATCCGGACCCTCATCCTCATCCCCATCCTCCTGGCGAGGGCAGCGTACCGGTCGCTCCTCTCGGGGTGGAGGAGGTGCTCCTCCTCGGCGAGGAGAAAGAGCTTCTCGATCCTCTGCCTCGCCAGATCCCTCGCCCTGTAGTATCCTTTCTTCCTCCTGGCCACGGGTATAGCCTCATCACCGGTCGGTATAAAAGATATACTATTTCTAGGGGCGAAGAGATCTCCATGACGATGCCTGTAAAGTCTCCAAAGAAAGGGCCGACAGCTCCCCCGGAGATATCTCCGGAGATGAGGGAGTACATAATAAAGAGCTTCTCAGAGCTTCGGTTATGCACCACCTGTGAGGGGCCGATCCTCCTCCCGGTGAGGCTCAGCCCCCCAAAGCCGATGGACCAGAAGGTCGATGTGGGGGGGAGGGCCCTCTACATCTCCGCAGTCCAGGCTCCCCGGATAAAGAGGATCGACAGCAGCATGCTCCCCCGTTGCGCCCTCAGGAAGGGTCGGAAGTGCTGAAGGGCGATCTTTCGGGAGGGGTCACCGGGAGGATAGCCAGCTCTCCAGGGCCCGGATCGATCTGCCCCGGTGGGAGATGCTGTTCTTCTCGGATAGGTCCATCTCGGCGATCGTCTTATTTCCCACCTCGAATATCGGGTCGTACCCGAACCCCCCCGACCCCCGGGGCTCGGTGGCGATCTCACCCTCCAGCTCTCCTGCGAAGACGACCGGCTCTCCCCCCGCCTCGGCGTACGCCACCACAGATCTGAACGCCGCCCTCCGATCTTCGATCCCCTCCATCAGCCGGAGGACCCCGTCGTTACCTATGGTATCGAAGACGTAGGCGGAATAGACCCCGGGAAAGCCCTTCAACCCATTGATGAAGAGCCCTGCGTCCTCGATCATCGCGGGACTCGCCAGCTTCTCGGCGACCTCCCTGATCCCGAAGGCCGCCACCTCCTCGAGGGTATCGGCCTGGATCTCGACGTACCCGATGTTCCTCTGCTCCACCTCTCCCAGGATTTCCTGGGCCTCTTCGAACTTTCCCCTGTTTCCGGTGACGAAATAGATCATCTCTCCTCCACCTCTCCCCACCTTCGATCCGGCTCGTATTAATCGGCTTTCGTTCTTTCTTCTATCTAGTGGGCCTCTTCCGTCCGGTCGTCGGTCTCTGAGGGGAACGTTTTTCACCCGGGGGATAAGACCCTCCCCGAAAGAAGAGAGGAGCTGATGCGGCGATGCTGGAACTGGGGGACAGAATAGCGGTCACAAAAGACGGCGTCCGGCGCGAGGGGGTTCTTATGCCCTCCGTCTCCGGCACCGTCGTCATAAAGATGGATAGCGGCTACAACGCCGGATTCGATCCGGAACGGTCCGATGTGGAGCTGGTGAGGAAGGGGAAGGCACCGATGGTTCCGCCGCCACCCCCCCTCCTGCGCCGTGAGGGTCTCCCGAAGGTCTCGATCCTCTCCACCGGGGGGACGATCGCCAGCAAAGTCGACTACAGGACCGGAGCGGTGACGAGCCAGTTCTCGGCGGAGGAGATCATATCATCGATCCCGGAGCTCTTGGAGATCGCCAACTACGACGGGCGGGTGATCTACAACATCTTGAGCGAGAATATGAAGGCCGAGTACTGGCAGGTCCTGGCGAGGGCCGTCGGATCGGAGATTGAGAAGGGGGCGGAGGGGGTCATCGTCACTCACGGGACCGACACCATGACCTACACCGCCGCAGCCCTCTCCTTCATGATCAAAACCCCGGTTCCAGTCGTCCTCGTCGGCTCCCAGCGAAGCTCCGACCGGCCCAGCAGCGACGCCGCCATGAACGCCATCTCTGCGGCCGCCGTCGCGACGAGCGATATCGCGGAGGTGACGGTGGTGATGCACGGGACCACCAGCGACGACTTCGCTTTAGTCCACCGGGGAACCAGGGTCCGAAAGATGCACACCTCTCGAAGGGACGCCTTTCGGAGCATAAACTGCCACCCCATCGCGAAGGTCAGCTATCCGGATAGAGAGATCGAGGTTTTGGGGGGCCACCGGAGGAGAGGCGAGGCAGCTCTGGAGGTCAACGACGGTCTTGAGTCGAGATGCGCCCTCGTCAAGTACTTCCCAGGAGCGAAACCCGACCTCTTCGAGCATTACATAAACTCTGGTTACAGGGGGATCGTCCTGGAGGGGACGGGCCTCGGCCACGTCGCCTCCGACTGGATAAAGACGATAAAGTCCGCGACAGACGCCGGGGTTCCCGTGGTCATCGCCTCCCAGTGTCTCCGGGGTAGGGTATGCGATCGGGTCTACGATACGGGGAGGGACATCCTCGCAGCCGGGGGGATCGAGGGCGGGGACACCCTCCCGGAGGTCGCCCTGGTGAAGCTGATGTGGGCCCTCGCCAACACATCCACCGTCGAGGAGGCGAAGGGGTTGATGAAGGTCTCCCTGGCGGGAGAGATATCTTCCTCGACGCCGACGACGGTGTAAAAGTCGAACCCGTGGGGATTCGCAGGAGGGCTCTGGTCCCCGTCCCTTTTGCTTCCCCCCAACGCTTATAAACCTGATAGATATATTAGGCTGGCTCAAGATTACTTTGGAGGAATTCAGTTTTGGCACGTAAACCAGCAAGCATGTACAGAAGACTGGAGCGCCCCTACACCAGAAGGAAGTACATGGGAGGCGTTCCGGGAAGCAAGGTGGTCCACTACGACATGGGCAACCTCAACACCGAATTTCCGGTGACTCTGACCCTCGCCGTCAAGGAGCCCTGCCAGATCAGGCATACGGCTCTCGAGGCTGGGAGGATCACCGCCAACCGTTATCTCATGACTTACGTCGGAAGGCTCAACTTCCACCTGAAGCTGAGGGTCTACCCCCACCAGGTCCTGAGGGAGAACAAACAGGCCACCGGCGCTGGGGCGGACCGGGTATCAAGTGGGATGCGCCACGCCTTCGGAAAGGCCGTCGGCACCGCCGCCAGGGTTGACGCGGACCAGAAGGTATTCTCCGTCAGCACAACGCCCCAGAACCTCTCTCATGCCAAGATGGCGCTGCGGAGAGCAGGACACAAGCTTCCCACCCCTGTCTACATGGTAGTCGACAAGGGTGCCGAGCTTATCAAATAATTGAGGTTGATCGGTGTTTTGATGGAAGACTACATGAAAGGGCTCGAGCGGGCGATCAGCAGGCTGCCCGCTTCCAGGGGCACTGAGGATCGGTTTGTGATACCCCCTCCCAAGATATTCTACGAGGGCAAGACGACGGTCCTCGAGAACTTTGCCGGCATCGCCGATGCCCTCAACCGGGACCCAGACCACCTGATGAAGTTCATCCTCCAGGAGATGGGGACCGCAGGAAAGATTGAGGGTCAGCACGCCGTATTTCAGGGGAGGTTCACGGAGCAGAACCTGGAGCGTCACATCGACTCTTACGTCCAGGAGTACGTCATCTGTTCGGAGTGCCACAGGCCTGACACCCAGCTCATCAGAAGCGATCGGGTCCTTATGCTCAAGTGCGAGGCCTGCGGCGCCCATCGTCCCGTCAGGAAGAGGAAGACTAAGACGGTCGTTCCCAGGGACGTCATCGAAGAGGGGGAGACCTACGAGCTTCGGATCGACTCGGTGGGGAGGAAGGGCGACGGTATCGCCCGGGTCGACAAGTTCATGATCTTCGTTCCGGGGACCGCCAAGGGTGACATAGTTCGGGCGAAGATCAAGAAGATCAGCGGAACCCTCGCCTTCTCGGAGATCGTGGAGAAGAAGGGGTCATCGTGATGGGAAGAGATGGTGCATGGAGCCGAAGGTAACCCTTTCCTTCACGGACCGGCACCTCTACCTGATGGAGTTCTTCCCGGCGGACTACTGGAGGCCCTTCGCCGATAGCTACAACTCTCTGCCCTGGGAGGAGAGGAGCGATGAAAGGCTCGCCATCGTCGCCGAGAACTACTCCTACCTCCTCGACCTTCTCGTCCATGCGAGGCTCTACAACCTGAGCAGAAAGCCTTACGAGGAGCGGTTCAGGTAGAGTGTAGCCGCCCAGGAGCCGATCTTGGCAGAGCCGGTCTGCTTCCATCTGGTGAGGGATCTTCCCGCCTTCAAAGAGGGGGACGACCTGGTGGGGATGATCCTGGAAAGGTTCCCCCTTCGGGACGGGGACGTCGTATGCATCGCCTCCACCGTCGTCTCCAAGTCTGAAGGGAGGACGAGGCGGCTCGAGGATTATACCCCATCGTCGAGGTCGATGGAGATCGCAGAGCGGCTCGACAAAGACCCCCGGTTCGTCGAGGCGGTCCTGGAGGAGTCCCAGGAGGTTATCTTGGAGAGCCCCTTCCTGCTGGTGGCTACCCGTTTCGGCCACGTCGGGGTCAACGCCGGGATAGATCTGTCCAACGTCGGGGGTGAAAGGATCCTCCTCCTCCCCGAAGACCCCAAGGCCAGCGCCGATCGGATCAGGAGGGGTCTACAAAATGACTGCGCCGTCATCGTCACCGACACCTCCGGAAGGCCCTTCCGATGCGGCGTCGCCGGCGTCGCCGTGGGCTGGTCGGGGATAGCAGCCCTCCGGGACTGGCGGGGGGAGAGGGACCTGGAGGGGAGGGAGCTTGAGATCACCCTTGAGGCGATCGCGGACGAGATCGCTGGGATGGCGAACTTCCTCATGGGTGAGGCGGGAGGCGGGACTCCCGTCGTCGTAGTCCGGGGACTTTCATATCCGAAATCCGGCGGCGGGATATTTAGGCCGAGGGAGCTGGACGTCATCAGGGCCCGCCTCCAAGAGAGTGAGTCGAGATCTTAAAGAGATGTCATGCGGTCGATAAAAGTAGTCATACCCTTCAAGCTCGACTGCGCCAAGAGCAGGCTGTCGCCGGTCTTATCTTCGGCCGAGAGGCAAGATCTAGCCCTGGCGATGCTGGAGGATGTGATCGATGCGGTATCGGGGTTGGGAGATGTGACGATCTTGCTGAAAGACCCGCCCTCCGAACCCGGCACCTTCGACCGCCTGATATCCCGGCCGGGGATCCATTCTCAAATCGATATCCTCGATTGCCCCCTAGAGCTCGATCCAGCCCTGAACTTGTTGATCGAGGCCGAGGTGAAGAGGGGCTGGCCTTCGGACCTCTTGATCGCCATGGCGGACCTTCCCCTGATGACCCCCTCCGATCTGGAGGAGATGGTGGGGACCCCCGGAGACGTGGTGATCGCTCCGGGGAGAGGGGGCGGAACGAACCTCATTCTGATCAGAAATCCGAAGTTCAGGGTCAGCTACTACGGATTGAGCTTCTTAAAGCACCTCCAGATGGCAGCGGACCTAGGCCTCTCGGCCGGGGTCTTCGAGTCGTTCCGGTGCGGATCGGACGTCGACGAGCCCTCGGACCTGGTGGAGGTGATGATCCACGGCCGGGGCAGAACCCCGGAGCTCCTGAGGAGCCTCGGCTTCTCGCTCTCCGGGGTGAGAGAGAGGTCGAGGGCGGAGATCTCCCGGTGAGTTGGGGCAGGGGGCTCTAACCTGAGATGTACTGGCAGAAGCCGAAGCTTATCGGCCCCGACCCCGTCGTCTTGCAGGGGAATTCGGAGCAGGAGAAGCAATGGCTCACGCCCTTATTCGAGGCGCAGGTCGATATCTTGCAGAACTCATTCTTTCTGGGCAGGCAACCCGCCTCGCCGTTGGGACATGCCCCCCTTCAACCTCCGGGGGCCGATCTCGCAGGGAACTGCGCATACCCCGATCAGCATCGTCCATCATCCTCTGCCCTAGTATACCGTCACCCTCCTGACGCCGTTGATGTCCATGAGGAGCCGGACCAGCTCCCCGGGGATCTTCGCCTCGGTGATGATGGTGAGCTTGGGCTGCTCCACGAAGAAGGGGTCGTCGGAGACCGCCTGTCTTATGGATAGGCCGTACTCGGCGACGGCGCTCGCCACCTCGCCCAAGAGGCCGGTCTGAGCAGCGTCTACGGGGGTGATCTCGATCACCCCCAACCCCACAACGGGGGCCACGTCGGCGAGGAACGTCATCGATCGGACGTTCTTGAAGATCTTCCAGAGGACCTCGTCCTCGACGATCGCCGCGGCGGTGGTGTCCACGACCCTCCTGTCCACCTCCAGCTCTTTTGCGATCTGGGCGTGGGGTATCTCGATCCTTCCCGAGATCACCCTTCCCCGCTCGCTCACCTGAAAGCCTCGCTCCAGGATCAGCCTTACGACCTTCTCCTGGGCGGGGTAACGCTTGAACTTAGCCAGAATCTCCCGCCACATATCATCGCCATTCTGAAGGGTATTGGACTAATCTGTACAAAAGCCCTTTCCTCATCGCCGGACCGTCCTGCTGAGATATGGATTTGGCCGTAAGGAAGAAGGGATTGAGGGATGGACGGGGGCGTGGATGGAATCGAGAGAAGAGGACTGAGGGGGTCTTCCCTCAGGAGAACATCTCGGCGGGGGGATCTCTCGTCTCCTTCTTCGCCTTCGCCACCGTCTCTTCAAGGTGGCGCTGCTCGATGGAAACCTCGTCGATGATGGCGCCGTGGACGGCGGCCTTCAGGACCTTCTCCACCAGGTCGCGACCTGAGAACCCCTCGGTGAGCCTGGCGAGGGCCGCGAGGTTCAGAGCGCCCAACTCCACAGGGAGGGTCTGGACGTTCGTCTCCAGGATCGCGAGCCTCTCCTCGGCGTTGGGGAGGGCGAACCTGATCTCTTCTTCGAACCTGCTCCTGATGGATTCGTCGAGGAATTCTATCTTGTTGGTGGCTGCGATGGTGCAGACCCCCTTTCTCGAGTGGATCCCGTCCATCTCCGTCAGAAGGGCGTTGACCACCTCAGAGACGTCGCCCCTGAGGTCCTGGTACCTCCTGTCCAGGGCGATGGCGTCCAGCTCGTCGATGAATATTATGCAGGGGGCCATCTCCTCCGCTCTTTTGTAAAGGCTGTGGATCTGCCTCGACCCCTCACCGACGAACTCGCCTATGAGGGTCGTCGCCTTTATCGGGATCATGGGAACCCTCGTCTCCCCGGATAGGGCTTTTGCCATCATCGTCTTTCCGGTGCCCGAGGGGCCGTAAAAGAGTATATTCCTGGGAGCCCATTTGCCGAAACGCTCCGGCTCTGTGAGGAACTTCTCCACGATCCTCATCTTCCTCCTCGCCTCCGTCTGGCCGACTACGTCATCGAAGGTGACATCGCTCTTGATCTTGGCTTCCTCGGACTTCTTCCTCTCCACCACGATCCTGGTATCGGACCCCACCACCGAGACGTGAGGATGGGCCCTCAACACTTTGAAGGCGAAGTCGGGGTAGAGCCTTCGATCAAAGAGGTAACACCCCGGCCTCACCAGCTCGCCGTACCACTGCTCTCGGGCGTAACGTTCGAAGAGACGGGGGTCGGCGACCTCTGGGTAATCCTGAAATACGCTCTTCAACGGATACCCTGCTGGTCTCAGCAGGACGTATCTGGCTCCCGAGGTCCTGCTCCGCTCCAGCTTGCCGCCATGCTCCTTAGTACCGGTCTTCTGGATCGATCGCACGCCTCAAACTCCAGCCCGAAGATAGTTAAATGTATTGGCTCCGGCATCTGGACCGCGGGTCTCGGTGCGGTCCGCTCCTCTGCTGGAATCGTCCCCCCTCCCTTTCCGGCGGTGACGGCTCTCTTCGGCCGAAGGGGGCACCTGCGAATCGATTTTTCGTGCATACCGGCTACTCCTGCCCCTCTCATGAACAGAGCAAGATGACTATACCATCTCTTTGAGCTTCCGTATGTTCTCCATCGCGTCGGCAAGTTCCCGCAGCTTTTCGTCCTCGATCCGCTTAATGATATCGCTTAGGGGGGTGTTGAGGGTATAGACTGCTGAGGGCCGGCCCTTCCCTCCGGTCTTGACCTCCCGCTCATCTATCCAGTTTGCGCCGCGGAGACCTCGCATCGCTATGCTCACCTCAGGCTGTCTCAGGCCCGTAGCCTGTTCGATCTCTCTTGATGTCGTCTCGCCGGCGCTTCCCAGGTACGTGATGAGAACGGCAACGTTCCGCTGCATCCCCAGACTTTGGAGTATAAAAACGAACTCTAGATCCTCGTCGTCCAGCACCTTCAAAGTGCTATCCATCATTTTGATCACCGCCGAGATTTTTGAGGATATGGTGGGGGGGTGCATAGTAGAGTAGAGATCACCATCGTTTAACCTCCACCTTCCCCTTCTCGGGATCGTCCTCGTATTCTATGGAGGATATGCCACCCTTGAAGACGATCAGTTTTTTGCCCTGGCCGACGATGAGGAGAAGCTCGTAGTCGTTGTAGGCCTCAAGCACCCCTTTTATGGGACGGCCGTCCATCATCCGGATCATGATCGGCCTTTTGAGGATCTTCGGCAGGAACTGAGGCGGTCCGCCCCCCTTCGTCTCGACCTTGGAACCTCTCTTGGTGGCCGAACCACGATCTTCGGCACCATCGTCTCCGTTGACGTTATCGCTCATCGCATGCTCCCTCCCAAAATAAAAGGCGCTACAGAGATATATATTTTTTGACTTCTAAAATCTCATAGGCATAAATAGGACATATACCATAATGTTTAAATAGTATAGATGCGTAGTAGTAGTTTGCCCACCTGTAAAATGCGGCCTTCGTGGACGTCAGAAGGTGGCGACACGGCCAAGCCCAACGGTGCCGAGGCGATCCGTAATGTGGCCCGGCGAAAATTCGAAAGGAGTAACGTCCTTTCGCATCCAAAATGTTAAAGGGCTCGGTTAAAGCCGGTTAACAGGTGGGCACAATATATTCACCTTTGTGCTTATCTTTTCAGATATATTTCATGTAAAATTGTAACTATTCAGCTATACCGAATCGCCCGCATGATGCTGACTTTGATTATAACGGTATGCCGATCAACAACTTGCACCAAAATGAAAAACGATATCCAATGCCGAGGTTACTTGAAGTTAGCTTTCTGGAACTGGCCACACGAGATCTCTAAGAGCGGGTCTGATGATGCTGTTTGCGGTGGGCTGAATAGTTACCGTAAAATTAAGATTTATCCGCGAGGATTTGGGCCCTCGCGGATCTCGATCCCTGGGATCTTATCCAGTCTTCGCCATCAGTACCGTGTTATTCTGAGATAGGAGCTCTTTGGTGATCTGCCATCTCACCGTATCTCCCTTCACGAAGGGGGTGTTGGCTATGATGATCTCATCTGGCATCGTCAACGTGATCGTCATGACCACCTCGTTCCTGTCGGCTCCGACGATCTCTTCGGGGCTGAACATCGGGTCGAGATGGAGCCCGAACTCGTAGGATCCGTCCTCCGCCTTCCAGGTTGCGCCCCTTATATCCGTCACCGGGACTTTATCCTTGGCGGTCCACTCGTAGACGATGTATTCAGTATAATCCTCCTCAAAGGTGCGGCTGCTGCTATCATAGTTGGTGTTCAGCTCCGGTATCAGCTGCTGGACCTGCCATGACAATTGATCCAGTTCGGATCCGGCCTGAGACTTGTCGGCGATGGCGCTGAAGTTGACCTGGGCCATCCCCCCCTCATCGATGACGATCTCCTGGGTGGACTGGATACATCCGGAGAAGATCGCAATAGAGAGGACGACCGCCAGGATCGAAGCCGTTTGTTGGGATTTAATAACCAATTCGAACCCTCCTGTGGAGGTTTAATCCAGCGGGGATATTAATTATTTTGGTCGTCGGTTCCGATGTCGATACTGATCGTTTCCTCCCATCGGATATGTTGTTATTACATATTTGAACTCTCTTGCGAAAGGATTATTTATGGGAAACGAGATAAGCCGTTTGGGGTGGAAGATCGTGACAGATTGGCCCGTAATCCTGCTCATCCTGGAGGGGATACCCTTCCTGGCGTTCGTTTACTATCTGGACCACAAGAAGAAGATGTACCTATTGGAGAGGGGAGGGGCGGATCGGGCGAAGGAGGAGTCCCTGGACGTCAGGCTTGAGAGGCGTCTATCCAGCGGCCTGTTCCTCTCTCTCGCGGGAGCCACCCTGATATTCTCGCCGAACCTGGCCGGGTTTGCAGGGCTTGAAACCGCCCTCACCTTCGAGCTTCTCCTCATGGGTATCGTAGTCCTATGCTCCGGCCTTGCCATGCTCCTGGGATACGGAATCATGAAGGGGAGGAAGATCTACTCCGCCTCCGAAGGCGTTCTGGAGTTCAAGTGACCCCGGAACTTATTCGAAGATCCAATCTTCTCAATCTTCTCTTCTCCTATTTTATGTGAGATAAGAGCCAAAGAAGGTCTTTGCTGGGCCTCTTGTCTTGAGCTGCAAAAAAAAACCGGTCGTGTGCTTGTATGACTGAATAATTTATATATTACCGCCTCCAATTATGATTGGGTGTAGCGATGGAGGAAAAGTTGGATTTATCTAAATTCTGGTGCTGGGAGGAGGATTGCCTCGATTATGGGAGAACCGGTGCTGGAAATATATTTTTGAAAGAACAATACGGGAAGGATAATAGAGCTCTTCTCAAGTGCAGGACCTGTGGTCATTGCTTCAGCGAAACTCGCGGAACGCCGTTCTTCGGCTTAAACACATCGATAGATGAAGTCTGCCGAACTTTGGCGCTGATTCCCGAAAAAGGAAGCATTCGCGGTGCAGCTCGGGCATCCGGCTATAGCATTAGCACAATCTGCAGGTGGATAGATCTCGCTGGCAAACACTGCAAAGAAGTGAATGATTATTATTTGAAGAATCTCCGTCTCGATCGCGTGCAAGTAGACGAGATATGGTCATATATAAAAAAAGGAGAAAAACGTCGATGCCAACGATTCGAAAGAGTACGGTGATATTTATAGTTTGACTGCAATTAAACCTGATACAAGGCTATTCTTAAGCCATTGTGAAGGAAAAAGAACCGCAGAAGATTGCACCAGACGGCACTATCTAGAAATCGAGTGATATTCAGCTTTCGGGAACAAAATGCCGTTTTACTTTATCTCCATATCTCTAAAGTTTTCGCGAGAATTGGGTGAAATCTAAATTATCGCACAATATAGTTAATCAATAAAACAATAAAATTTACTAAATTAATTTAGAATCATATGGCTTAGGCTAATCAATTGATACTGTTGCAGATTTTTATATTAAAAATCTATTATCCTGTATCAAGGAAAGGAATGAACATTAAGAACGCTTCGAGTAACGTTTTTTGAGGTCTTTCGAAGATACCCGCCCTCTTCATGGCAGAGAGCTTCATTTGATCTTCAATCCCCGATGTCTTTAACTGTCTCTTCCTATGAGTCTTTAGGCTTGTAGAATAGTAATTTTCTATGGCGTTGTTTGTGGCCGGGGCACCGTCCACGAAGTAAAAAGCTGTAAGATTCGGCCACAGCTCTTCGATTTTTCTCAACCTCTTCTTCACGGCCATCTTGAACGAGTCTATTCTGTCCATCATATTATGAAAATTATTTAATGCGTCGTTATAAGGTCTCTGTTCCAGGTTCAGGTTCTTTCTTCTGCGTTTGAGTTCAAGAGCATGAACGAAATCCCGGAATTTACACCTTGCCTCCCATAGCCATCGCTTGTAATCGCTCTCGTCGCCGATCTTCATAATATGTTCTTCATCCGCCATCGACCGAAGAAACTCGAGCTCAAGCTCACGATTGT